>JBDKFN010000003.1:0-97263 GCA_039798705.1 Bacteroidota bacterium | reverse complement strand
GTCTTTAGCAACAAGGCTTCCGTCAATTTCGTAGCTGCTCTTCTGACCAAATTTTCCGCATGCTGTTAAAGAAATTACACCTAATACAAATAATATTTTTTTCATTTTTATAGAATTAGTTTTTGATAATTTTTCCACCACCTATTAGGCACTTCTCCATTACTAGCCTGAACGTAGTCTTCATATGAACAAGGAACAAGTAGAAAGCGCTCGTTTTTTGAAATCATATTTGGATAAGGAATTTGCATCCACCAACGATCTGTTTTTTTACTTTTTAAAAATATTACTTCATGTTGTACATCTTGAAAAGTTGCACGGTATTTAATGTAATCACTTTTGTTGCTACTTGGGAAATCATCTTTTCTAGCGTAGTAACCTTCAACGAAACACCAAATCATTTGTGCAATTAATTCTGCGGTTTGGTTTCTGTGATCATATTTCGGATTGTATTCGTAAAATCCTATGGATGAACATTTATCGCTCATGCCTGCATAACGCATCATCTGACACATCTCTTCGCCGTAAAACCCATTAGGATGGGCATTTGCATTGCCCGGAGCATCAGCCATTTTAATAGATGAAATGTCTACACTAATCAAATCTGCATTTCTAATGATTGGTTCAGATTCATGAATTTTATTTCTAAATTCTCCTAAACGATGAATATCGAAATACATTTTCTCCATCAAATCAATACTCTCTTGATTTACATAATATGTTTGATATCCGATGTTACTGAAATTAAACAAGAAATTTGGTTCATGTAAAATAATACTATTCAAATAAGATTGTGAATTTGGAATTTGATGTTCATCTACATTTGCATCCAAATCAAAATGAGAATCAAAAGAAAGCAAATCTACTTTCTTGTCTAAATTTTCATAGGCCCAATATTGTGCGTAACATAAATCGTGGCCACCACCAATAATTAAAGGGATGATAGACTTTCTTAGCAGTTCTTCAGTTACTGCTTTTAATGCATAGTGTGTATCACGTAAAGTTTCACCTGGTAAAATATTTCCTAAATCAACAATGTTGCTGTTAAATGCACCTTCGCTTAATTGATATAAAAACTCGCGAATTTTATCAACACCATTTGCGCAACCTTCATTATTGATTGCTTTTCTATCTTCTATAACACCTATAATAGCCAATTGTGCATTTTCCAAATCTGGAAAATTACCATCATAGAAATTAATTTTTGAGCCAAGTTGCGTATTAAAGTAACCCGATTCTGGTTTAAACTTATGTATGTTTATTGGACTTAAGAAATCTTGTAGCATAAGCGAAAATAATGAAATGTTTTGCACATTCCTAAGCATATAACATAAATTATATCCCTTATTTTACACATATTTGTAAAACAAAATATGATACTAGTTACAGGAGGAACCGGCTTAGTTGGATCGCATTTATTGCAGGCCTTGGCTCAGCAGCAAATGCCCATTCGTGCAATTAAAAGACCAAATTCCACTTTGCCAAATTCCTTGTTAATTTACGCCAATCAAATAGAATGGGTTGAAGCGGATTTAACAGATTATTTTGCAATTGAAAAAGCCATGCAAGGCTGCTCTCATATATACCATTGTGCTGCAATGGTTTCATTTGATCCTAAAGACAAAAAAACAATAGATCAAATTAATGTTCAAGGCACTGCAAACATTATCAACGCTGCACTTTTCTTAGGCATCACCAAAATGATTTTCGTAAGTTCTATTGCAGCTTTAGGCGAAGCAAAGCCAGGGATGTTAATTGACGAAAATTGTCAATGGACTTATGACAGTCAAGCATCTGATTATTCGATTAGTAAATTTGAATCGGAAAGAGAAGTTTGGAGAGGAATTACGGAGGGGTTAAATGCAGTTATTGTAAATCCATCTGTCATTTTAGGTTTTGATGAAAAGCCAGGAGGCGCCATGTCATTAATTCATATGGTTAATTCAAAGTTTTATTTTTACCCAACAGGCAAAATAGCTTTGGTATTTGTAGTTGATCTTTGTGATGCAATGATTGCATTGATGAAATCTGATATTTCCGGTGAAAGGTATATTGTGTCTTCAGAAAACTTGACCTACAAAGATTTTTTTGCTTTAATTGCTTCGGTATATCAATATAATCCAATTGCAATTAAAATAAGCAATGGCATGAGCAATTTGCTTATTATTTTTATACAGCTTTACAGCTTATTTGCAATTAAAAGGCCACTTTTGTCTAAGTTTAGTTTAAGAGCGAGTCAAAAAAATCATATCTTTAATAATCAAAAGTTAATTCAAGCAATTGCATTTAAGTATACTTCTATTAAAGACACGCTCGAATTAATTAAAGAAAAGAAACGCTAAAAACACATGAAAAACGCAATCTTTGTTTTTATTGGTGGAGGTGCAGGAAGCATTGCTAGATGGGCTTTAACCAAAGTTGGTTTTAGTTTTAACTTTCCAATGGCTACTTTTGCTGCCAATGTTATTAGTTGTTTATTGATTGGTTTGCTATCTGGTTTTTTACTAATTAAATCTGATTGGAATGATGAATTAAAATTAATTTTAATTACAGGTTTTTGTGGAGGGTTCAGTACTTTTTCTACCTTTATTTTTGAAACAGAAAACATAATGCAAACCGGTAATTTATGGCTTGCATTTGGTAACATTATTTTAAATATTATTTTTTGCATGCTTGCATTATATGTAGGTATGTGGTTTTCAAAACTTTTTATTAATTATGGAATTCTCTAAAGAAATTACAGATCGCATTCAGAAGCTTCAAGAAAAATTTGACGCATCTGGACAAGACTTAACAGCATACCTCGATGGATTGTTGCACGCTGATTACTTAACGTATTGGGATTACATTCACCTGGATACCTTACTCAGCTTACAAAACCCTAAAACTAAGTTCCCAGATGAAAACATATTTATCATGTACCATCAGGCAACAGAGTTGTACTTTAAAATGATATTGAGCGAATGCCAACAAATTTGCGATCAAAAAGAAATCACAGAAAAATTCTTTTTAGCAAGATTGACACGTATCAATAGGTATTTCGAGCACTTGACAAATTCATTTGACATCATGGTTGATGGAATGGAGAAAGAACAATTTCTACAATACAGAATGTCATTATTACCAGCTAGTGGATTTCAATCTGCGCAATACCGTAAAATAGAAATATTTGCAACCGACTTAATTAATTTAGTCGACAAAGATAAAAGAGAAGATTTTGCAAGTCAGTCATTTGATGCTACAAAATATTTAGAATTTATTTATTGGAAACACGGAGCAACTGAATCAAAAACTGGAAAGAAAACATTAACACTTATTCAGTTTGAAGAAAAATACATGACCTCATTCATACAGCTTGCCAATGAGCGTCACGATAATACCATCCTAACAAAATTCCAAGAACTTAAAAGTACTAATCCGGCTGTAACCGAAGCTATGCGAAGGTTTGATACAAATGTAAATGTTAATTGGCCTTTAGCACACTATAAATCTGCTGTGCGTTATTTACAATTAGAACCAGAAGATATCAAAGCAACTGGCGGAACCAATTGGCAAAAGTATTTGCCTCCTCGTTTCCAAAAAAGAATTTTTTATCCAACTTTATGGTCGGAAGAAGAAGTAGCAAATTGGGGAAAAGCTTGGGTAGAGAATACGTTAAAAAGTTTGTAATTAATTTTGCGCAGCTACCAGTAAATCTAAATCCTTAAAGGTTAATTTAAATTGGTTGGCTAAATATTTATTTGTGATTTGTCCATTATAAATATATACGCCACTGCGTATGCCTGCATTTTCCCAGAGGTAACTTTTTATTCCACCAGCATTTGCAAGTTCTAATAATATTGGACTGAAAATATTTGTTAAAGCGTATGAAGCAGTTCTTGCAACTCTAGATGCAATATTTGGAACGCAATAATGAATTACATCATTGTGTCTAAAAACAGGATTAGTATGATTGGTAACTTTAGAGGTTTCAAAACAGCCCCCTTGATCTATGCTAACATCAATAATTACAGAGTCTGCTTTCATTTGAGATACCATTTCATTTGAAACAATACATGGGCTTCTGCCTTCTTTTGCTCGCATGGCACCAATTGCAACATCGCATTTAGCTAAAGCTTTTTCTAAAATAACGGGTTGAATAACGGAAGTAAAAATTCTAGTACCAATGTTCTCTTGTAGTCTTCTTAAATGGTAAACAGAATTATCAAAAACTTTAACGTCTGCTCCAAGTGCGATGGCTGTTCTAGCAGCACATTCTCCAACTGTACCCGCACCAATAATCACAATTTCAGTTGGCGGAATTCCAACGACTCCTCCTAGTAATAATCCTTTTCCATTATGTGTGCTTAATAATTCTGAAGCAATATGTATAGAAGTAGATCCAACGATTTCAGACATGGAACGAACTACTGTTAAAATATTTCCTTCATCTCTTAAATATTCAAATGCTATTGCAGTAATTTTTTTTGCCATCAAAGCCTTTAAATACTCAGGTTTGAGCGTAGCTACTTGTAATCCAGATATTAATGTTTGACCAATTTTCATCATTCCAATTTCTTCCAAAGTTGGAGGACCTACTTTAATGATGATATCAGATTCCCATATTTTTTTTGGATCATATGTTATTTGTCCACCGCATTCAGAATAGGCACTATCAGAAAATTTTGCGCCATTACCTGCACCTGTTTCTATGTGTACTTCATGGCCATTGTTCACTAATAATCCAACAGAAAGTGGAGTCAATGAAATTCTGTTTTCTTGAAAAGATGTTTCTTTAGGAATACCAATATTGAGTTGTTGTTTGCGATTTTTAGCAGTCATTAATGATTCTTTTGGCATTAGCATTGCTTGCTTTGCAATTGCAGACATTCCTTTGGTAGCGCTAGACATGTTCTTTACATTTATTAGTTAAAGATAATCAATTTTCTACTATCGTCAATTTGCTTGATAATATCTATAAACAATGCATTTTCAGGCAATAGTACTTTGATCAATTCTGGCCATTCAATCATACAATAATGTCCGCTATCTAAGTACTCTTCAATACCAATGTCTAAAGCTTCTGCAATATTTCTTAGGCGGTATAAATCGAAATGATAAATTTTATCCTGCTTGCATTCGTATTCATTTAAAATGGAAAATGTTGGACTGCTTTTTTCATCAGTACTGCCAAGCATTTGACAAATTTTTGAAATAACAGTTGTTTTACCAGCTCCCATTTCACCATTCCAACAAATTACTTTATGTTGTTCAATGATTGGAATTAGTGCTTGTAAATCTTCTTCAAGATTAGCCAGGCTACTTAAATTAATTTCCATTAGGATGCTTCGTTGATGCTTGCGCTTGCAGTTGGCATTTGTCTATCTACTTTTTTAACTAACCCCTGTAATACAGTGCCTGGTCCAACCTCGGTAAATGAAGTAGCACCATCAGCAATCATTGCTTGAATAGTTTGTGTCCATCTTACTGCACCTGTTAATTGAGAAATTAAATTTTCTTTAATCACTTCAGGTTCAGAAGTTGCTCTTGCATTTATATTTTGATAGATAGGACAAATAGGATTTGCAAAATTTGTAGCATGTATTGCTGCTGCTAATTCTACTCTTGCTGGTTCCATTAATGGAGAGTGAAATGCGCCACCTACATTTAATACCAATGCTCTTTTTGCGCCAGCTTCAGTTAATTTTTCACAGGCAATTTGTACGCCTGCTATACTTCCAGAAATTACTAACTGACCCGGGCAATTATAATTTGCTGCAACCACTACCTCTGGAATGCTTGCACAGATAGTTTCTACAACATCATCTGCTAATCCTAAAATTGCAGCCATTGTAGAAGATTCAATTTCACAAGCTTTTTGCATGGCATTTGCTCTAGCAATTACTAACCTAAATGCATCTTCAAAAGATAATGTTTGATTGGCAACTAATGCAGAAAACTCACCTAATGAATGACCTGCTACCATTTCAGGTTTAAAGTTTGGTAACACACTTGCAAGTATTACTGAATGAAGAAATATAGCGGGTTGTGTAACTTTAGTTTGTTTAAGATCTTCATCGGTACCATTAAACATAAGATCGGTAATCCTAAACCCAATTATTTCATTTGCTTTTTCGAATAAAGATTTAGCTAATTCAGAATTATCGTATAATTCTTTTCCCATTCCTACAAATTGAGCTCCTTGACCAGGAAAAACGTATGCTTTCATAAAATTAATTTAATGATGAAATTGATTAATATTTTCAAATATCATATAAAGAAATGTATTTTTGAAAAAAATAATCATATGAATTTCCAAGAAAACCACCGATTGGTCTGTATTCGCTTATTACTTTCAGGTTTATTGTTAGTTTTAATTGCAATAATCATTCACTTTCTGTTTCCAACAGCAATATTCTCAAGTTATCAAATGGCTTTATTTACTAGCGTTACAGCCAGCGCCATTTTAGCAGCAATTATCTTTTACGCTGCATTTAGCATACCTGCAGACTTGCTCGTTGACGAAACAGATAACAATGCGAGGAATGCATATATTTTAAGTTTATTAATGTTGTTTACAGGTTTAATTACTTCTCCATCTACAGCTAATAGAATTTCTAATTTCTTTTTTCTAATCGGCACATTATCATTTATGGCTGCACATATTTTATATTTTATAAAATTATTAGCTATTCGCAAAATAAAATAGAGATAATGAATATTAAAAAAGCAAGCATAGAGGATATACCTGCAATTGTTGAAATTGCTTATGCAACTTGGTTTGTTACTTATAGAGATGTTATTACACAGGAACAAATTGAATATATGTTTGGTGAAATGTATACACCCGAATCTATATTTAAGCAAATGGATTTTTACAAGCACGAGTTCCTGATTTTATATATTGAAGAAGTTCCCGTTGGATTTGCATCTTATGGTGCATTAGAAGAACCAAAAAATACTTACAAATTACATAAGCTCTATTTGCTGCCAAGTCAACAAAATAAAGGCTTAGGAAGGTTATTGATTCAAAAAGTTGAGCATGAAGTCGCAATGTTATCTGCTCAGTATTTACATTTAAATGTCAATAGGAAAAATCCTGCGTTGGCATTTTACAAAAAACTCGGCTATGAAATTATCGAAACTGTTGATATTCCATTCGCCGAGTTTTGGTTAAATGATTATGTTATGTCTAAAAGTATTAATCTTTCTTAATTACTTTTTTATCAACAACTCCTTCATTCATTATAATTCTTAAAATATAATTTCCATTTGCTAAATCCTTCAAAGAAATTTTATTTTCCTTGCTGTTGATTATTATTTTTCCTTCAGCATTAAACACGAGCACATTTTCTAAATGGTTTTTACCTGTTTTAATAAATATAAAATCGCTTGTTGGATTTGGGCTTACAATTATTTGTTTATTTAAATTATTTGAAATAGCAGTACCCATAATTACTACAATAGTTTTTTGATAAATACTGATACAATTGCCATTGGAAGCCGTAAGCGTAACTACATAGGTGCCTGGCTTTGTATATTGATGAATGGGGTGTTCTTGATCGGTATTTTGTGTGCTGTCGCCAAAATCCCAGTTTAAAGTAGCCGCATCCATTGAAGTATTTGTAAATTTAATTACCCCGCCTTTATTAATCATCACTGTATCAATGTTTGAGCTAAAGCTAGCCTTTGGCAAAACATTGGTAATTATATTTAGGCTATTCGTTAAATTTTTACAACCTGCTCCATTGCTTACATTTATTTTGATTGCATTATTAAATGCATATTTCTTCCAAACCACTTTTACAATTGTACTGTCATCTCTACCAATAATTTCACCTCCATCAACTTCCCATAAAATATAAGTAGCATTCGTATTTACGGAATACATAGCGGTATCATTTTGACAATATTCTATTAAACCATTAATTGCACTAAGACTTGGCTTATCAAATATTTTAATAGGTAAATTTTTAATGGCACTTTCACAGCCTGAAGCATTCGTTAATTTTAAACTGATGTTTTTATTTCCTAAACTATTCCAAACCACAACTAAGCTGTCTGAATTTTGACCGCTGATGATATTGCCTCCAGTTACTGTCCATATATATTGACTAGATTTTTCTAAACTCATATATACATTTGTATCATTGATACAGGTACTTGTATAGCCTGTTATAATTGGTAATGCAGGCTTATTGGCAACTGTTATAAACGCTGTTTTGGTAATTGGATTACTTGAGCCAATTAAATTAGTTGCAGTTAATGTTACAGCAAATGTACCAACGCTATCATATTTAATAACAGGGTTTGCAAGCGAAGATGCATTAGGAGTTCCACCTTCAAACGACCACGACCAAGCATTTGGTGAGTCACTTGATAGATCTGTAAAACTAATATTGTCTCCTTTGCAAGCGAACGTTTTATTTGCACTAAAATTTGCAACCGGAGCTTGTGTTATATTTAAAGTAAAATTGCTACATGAATATAATCCACGACCATGTGTTGCCGCAATCACTAAATTATCGGAACTTCTGTATTGAAGCATGTCTATGCGTGTAGTTGCTAAGCCAGAATTAGAGGCTACCCAGTTAGGACTTGATAAATTAAAATTAGCAGTATACCATACACCTAATTCTGTAGCGAGCATCACTTCATTTCTATTCAATGGATTAAATAATGCCCATCTAACTGGCATGTCTGGTAAATTACCTTCTTTATTTGTGAAAGTACTGCCACCATTATCAGTATAATATACACTGGTAATACCATAATTACTTAGTGTAACTAATAATTCGTTTTCATTTGCACCAATATCAATACAAGAAATGCTTCCGCCTAATGTAGTGCCTAGTTGAACAATAGTTGGAGTAGCACTTTGCGCATTCGTAATTTTAAAAACCTTTCCCGCTTCAGTTCCAACAAAAACAGTAGAAGTACCAGATGTTGAATATGGAGACACACTAAAATGGGAAGCCATTGCGCCTAAATTACTAATTGTAATTTGTGAGGTAACGGCTGTTGTTGTCACATTGGTGATTTTTTGAATAGCGGTTGTACTATAAGCAGAGTATAAAATGTTTTCTCTATTATCATAATCAGCTGGATTAATAAAAGAACCAGTGGTGCTACTGCTGGAAAGTGTGGTATTAAAACTACTACCGCTATTGGTAGATCGGTAATAATTATTATAAACATAAGAGGCTATGGCAACGGTTGGATTGTCTTGATCTATGAAACAAAATGCGCCATCACCCCCATATGCTCTTGTGGTAGTGTTTAAACCACTTGTACTAAACCTTTGTGTCCCGTTGTCTTGTGCGCCGGCTAAGAAAATGTTTGAGCCCGCAGTAGGAGACATGGCACAACTATAAAACTGGGTTACATTATAACCATTATTTTTATTACTAAAAGTTGGTGCTGAACCATTAATATTTGCACTTAAATAAATACCCCCATCATTACCAAATAATACTTCTGTTGAAGAATTCTTTTTGAAAGTAATTACATGTTGATCGGCGTGTACATCTGGGAAACTAAATCCGCCATACCAATGGCTAATCTGTGACCAAGTAGTTCCAGCATTTGTACTTTTAAATAAATCTACCCCACCAATTAAAATTGTTGATGAATTGTTTGGGTCTACCGCAGCACTTAAATCATACCATGCTTGTGTTCTAGTATAATCATCTGCAGGTATACCACTGTCTGCATCTGCAGGCTTTGTGCATGTCGTCCAACTGCTTCCTTTATTTGCAGAATAATAAATATTATATAATCCGTTGGTTGATGCATCTTGTGTAATTGCATAAATCACATTTGAATCATTTGGCGCTACAGCAATTTCTACTCTTTCGAAACCTGATGTAGGAAAACCATTAGTTCCGTTATTTAATTTAGCCCACGAGTTTGCATTTCCAGACTTAGATTTCCAAATAGATCCAGTAGTAAAAATTCCAATACCTGCGTAAATAGTACCATCAGCTCCAATTTCTAAATCTGAAATTTGATTACTTGCGCCAATTGGCACAGTACTTCCAAGTACTTTAACAAAGTTAAGTCCACCATCAGTACTGCGCATCACGCCACCTGCTTTTGTAGCAACGTAAACACCGGTTTGATTTACAACTATCTTTTGAACATGATAAAATGTAGAATTATTTGTGCTACTTAATCTTTCAAAACCTGCACCTCCGTTGCTGCTTTTCCATACGCCTGCGCCTCGTTGAGCGTCTAAGTTGCTCCATCCCTCTCCTGTACCTACATACATAATTTGCGTATTGTTAGGGTCAAATGCAATAGAAGAGATAGCTATGTTTTCCCAAAAATCATTTACCCTGTTCCATGAAGGTGTGCTTGCTGTAATATCATTACAATACCATAAGCCCCCACCAACTCCACCTGCCCAAACCTTTTTATTAGTAACATCATTTGGATCGTAAACGATAGTGCGCGTTCTTCCTCCAATATTTTTTGGTCCACGTTCTTCCCAAATAGGAGACATCATTGTTTGTCCTCTACTTTGTTGTAAGGCTATCATTTCTCTAGCAAGAATAAGCCTTTCAGGAGCTGGTCTTTTTAGAACAGGATCCATAGTAATTCTAAAATCTTGCTCAAAAGCTAAATCAGGTCGATCGGTTTCAGCTTCTTCTGATTCAGCTTCTTCAAAAACATCGGTATCATTTTTTTCCTTATTATAAAAATGATCAGCTAAATATTTTTCATATGCACTTAAATTTTGTACCGGTTTTTTATTTTCAGTTAAATAAAAAATGATAGTAATTGCAAAAAGCGTGCTTAGTAATCCGAAAATTAATTTTTGTTTCATTGTTTTATATTTTTTTAATATCCAGGTGAGTGATGCATGTATACCGAATATTTTCTATTAGCGTCGGGTTTTCTATCGTAAATAATATCTACTAAACCATCTAGTTCTCTGAATCCAGAATGTTCTCTATTGCTTAACACAATTATTGCGTTGTGGTTTTTAAGATCTCTAAAGAAAAATGTTTTATATCCATTCCACCAACCTCCGTGATAGTTTATGTTTGAGCCATCTGGAAGGGTATAGGTCCTCCAACCATAACCATAATTAAAAGGTCCTTTTAAATGGTGATTTCCTGGTTTACTCAATGAATCTATGCTTGATTTTTTTAGAAAAATTTCAGAATGAAGTATGCGGTCCCATATGGCTAAATCAACAACCGAAGAATAAGCGCCCTTGTCTCCCATTGCACCATCAAGGTAACCGCTTTCGGTCATTCGAAGATTTTTATCATGACCAGGCGAAAAATCAAATGCATTTTTATTTGCAATATTATAGATGTAAGTATGGTTCATACCTAGCGGCTTGAAAATTTCTGATCGCATGTATTGATCGAATTTCATCCCAGTAATTTTTTCAACTATTGCTGCTAGTAAAACATACCCTGTATTACTATAATCAAATCTCCTGTCTGGGAAAAAGTAAATAGGAGGTTTATTTTTAATCATCATGTTTACCACATCTTGATTCGAAATAGGCGTCTTACGATCACAATATAACTCACTGAAATAGGTATAATTCCCAAGTCCACCTCTATGCAGCAATAGCATTTTAACGGTAATTCCTTGATATGGAAAACTAGGATAAAATTTTTGAACTGAATCGCTTAGTTTTAATTTACCTTGCTCCATTAAGTGAAGTATTGCTGCTGCAGTAAATTGTTTACTTACAGATGCAAGTTGAAAAACATCATTGACAGTTAACGCATCTTTTTGATGTTTGATGTCTTTAAAGCCAAATGCACCTGCATAAAGTTTATGTTCATTTTTTGATATCCAAACACAACCATTGAATCCTGTTTTGTGATGTAAGTTTTCAAAGAAAGCTTCAATTTTTTGCTCTTTAATTTTAAACTCTTTGGGATCGTATGGTCTATCTGAAGCTGCTAATTTTTTTAATGCGGTAGATTTTTTGTTTTCTAAACAGCCAATTATAGAAAAAAGCAAACAGATGCTGATGATAATTTTTTTATTAGTCAAAACGTATTAATTATTTTTTTTGAAAAAGGTAATAAACAGGCACTCCTAGTCCAACTATGATGAAACCTGGCCAGCTGTATTCAGGCTTGTAAATTAAAAGGATGATGCATACTGCAGAAGCTAGTGCAATATAAATTGCAGGAATGAAAGGGTAGCCTATCGCTTTGTATGGCCTTTCCGCTTGAGGCATTTTTTTTCTTAGTTTAAAAATGCCAATGATGGTTAATATGTAAAATAATAGCACTGCAAATACCACATAATCTAATAAGTTGCCATAAGTTCCGGATACACATAATATACTTGCCCATATACATTGAAAAATTAATGCGACACCGGGTACGCCGTTTGCATTTAATTTTGACATGCTTTTGAAAAACAATCCATCATTTGCAGTTGCATAATAAACCCTTGCACCAGATAAAATACATCCATTATTACAACCAAAAGTTGAAATCATGATTAAGATAGCAATTGCAATGGTTGCATTCGCTCCACCCATTGCCTCAGCAGCAGCTGTTGCCACTCTATCGTTGCTTGCAAACTGTATGCCTCTTGAAATAACGTCGACCCCATTTGGATCTCCTTTAAGTGGCAACACCATTAAATAAACTAAGTTCAATAAAAGATAAATAAAGGTTACCACTGATGTGCCAATCACCATACTTAGCACTAGGTTTTTTTTAGGGTTTTGAATTTCATCTCCCGAAAAACCAATGTTGTTCCATGCATCGCTAGAAAATAATGAGCCTACCATGGCAATACCAACAGCAGGAATAATAGCATATCCTATAATATTTTCAATGCTTATAATTCCTGTTATTTTGTCAACATGTGTACTGCTGATGGTCCACATGTCAGAAAAATTCTGACGCACAACATCTGCATTGATGCCAAATAATAATCCAAATAGAATTAATCCGAAAAGCGCAATTAATTTGGTGCTACCAAAAATATTTTGAATGAGCTTGCCATTTTTTACTCCTTTAGAATTTAAATAAGTGAGTAATATGATGCTAATAATTGCAAGTATTTGAACGGAATTGATCGCAAAGTTCCCAATTTGAAAAAGTATGTTTTTTTCCGAAATAATGGTAGGCAATAAAACACCTGTATATTTTGCAAACGCAACACCTACTGCCGCAATTGTTCCAGTTTGAATAACTAAAAATAATGTCCATGCATATAAAAATGCAACAGGTTTACCCCATGCTTCTCTTAGGTATACATATTGACCACCTGCTTTTGGAAACATTCCTGCTAACTCACCATAACTTAATGCTCCCGCAATTGTGATGAAACCGGTAACAACCCAAATTAAAAGCAGGTATCCCGAAGATCCCACGTTTCTTGCAATGTCTGAGCTTACAATAAAAATACCAGACCCAATCATGGTTCCAGCTACTATCATAATTGCATCAAAAAGTTTGATTTCTCTTTTAAAACCCGATTCTGTCATATTTTCTGAATTTGAATATTGAAGATATAAAAAGAAATCCAAGAGATGAAATTAAAGCAGGGCTTTATTTGAAATGCTGCATAAAAGTATAAATTTGTAAAAAAATAAAAACATGGTAAAGGAAATTACGGTTCAAGAGTTAAAAACATTGATGGATGAAAAAAAGGATTTTCAACTAATTGATGTACGTGAAGAGTTTGAATATGAAGCAGCAAATATTGGCGCAACATTAATTCCATTAGGTAATATTCTTTTAGAAGCTGAAAAAATTGATAAAGACAAATTAGTCGTTATTCATTGTAGATCAGGCGCAAGAAGTGCAGCTGCAATTATGCAATTAGAACAGCAATTTGGTTTTACTAATTTGGTAAACCTTAAAGGTGGAATTTTAGCATGGATTGCAATGACAGAATCTCAGTCAAACGCATAGTCCAATTTTAAATTACCATTTTTTCCAATAAGATTTAGTATATTTGAATTTTTTCAATCTACTTACCTTTCTTTATTTTGTTTCCTTCAATATAAATGGTAAGAGTAGATAGTAAAAAGCCTTGTAAACTAGTGTATTCGCTATGCAAACACCCTTATATGGGTTTTGTAATTGAACCACACATTGTGCAATTAAATGCAAATGGTTCTTATTCGCTATCTCATCAAAAGTTATATACGCAAACCGCAAAAGAGTTCGATGCTTTTTTAGACGAAGATGATTATAAATTAATCAAACTTTTAGATCAACTAGATCAAGAGTTTGTGATTAAAAAGCATTACAAAGAAAAAATTAGACCGGCTGCATATTTTTCTAAAATCTGGAACGATAAATTATTTCAAGTAGTAAGACCTATTCTAGAAAAAAAAGTGGTAGACGCGCTATCACAAATTAAACAGAAACCTTTTTTCGAAATGGGGAAAGAAGGTGATCCTGTTTTTAAACGTTTGAAAATAAACGAGGATCCTGCGACAGTGCTTTTTCATTTTAGGCGTGCTCCAGAAGGAACAAGGTATTTTCCAACAATTAAGCTAAATGGTGTACGCATCGAATTTATGTTTAAGGATGCTGAAATTATTACCAGTAGCCCAGCTTTCATGTTGTTGGGGAGCCAGTTAATTCAGTTTGACCAGGATTTAGATGGGAAGAAGTTGATGCCTTTTCTTCAGAAAAGATATGTTGACATTCCAAAAACGGCTGAAGCATCCTATTATAAGAAGTTTATTGCACCACTCATAGAAAGACATCATGTTTACGCTGAAGGCTTCCAAATTATTACGGAGCAATTTGAGGCTTTTCCAATTCTAAAAATTATTCATGCATGGGATAATACGATGCAATTTGTCTTGTCTTTTCAATATGGGAAATATAATTTTCTTTATCAATCTGGCACTAAGGTTTCGGTAACTGTCGAAAATAAAAATGACGAATTTACTTTTCACCGAATTAAAAGATCACTCAGCTGGGAAGCAATAAAAATAAATTTATTAGTTGAATTAGGATTAAATCCAGTAGATGGAAGTTCATTTGTTGTGCCAAATCACATCAAAGATTCTGAGTCAGATAATATTCACCACGCGCTTGATTGGCTCAACATCCATCATGATCAGCTATTGCAGGCAGGATTCCAAATTCAACAAGACGAAAGTGGTAAGCGCTATTTTATTGGTAAAAGCAAAATCGATTTACAAATTAAAGAATCAAACGATTGGTTTGATATTTATGCTACTGTATTTTTCGGCACATTTGAATTTCCGTTTATTGTTTTAAGAGATTATATTTTAAATAATAAAAAAGAATTTGAATTGCCAAATGGAGAAATAGCAATTATTCCTGAAAGTTGGTTTGCTCAATATCAAAACTTATTTTCTTTTGCGGAAGGAACACACGATTTAAAATTAAAGAAATACCATATTGGTATTGTAAAAGAATATGCCGATTCTGATTTAGCACAAATCACGATGGATCGAAAACTCAATAATCTTTTACAGTTTGAAGAGATGGAAGAAGTGCCCATGCCTAAAAATTTCAATGGTGTACTTAGACCTTATCAAAAAGCCGGATATGATTGGTTCTATTTTTTACGAAAATGGAATTTTGGAGGATGTTTAGCAGATGACATGGGTTTAGGTAAAACCATACAAACCTTGGCATTGCTGCAAAAAGTAAAGGAAGACACTGAAAATGCAACAGTTGCCAAAGATCTTTTTGATACATCAAATACCAACCAAGTTCATCAGCCATCATTAATTGTAATGCCAACCTCTTTGATTTATAATTGGTTGAGGGAAGCTCAAAAGTTTACTCCTAATTTAAAAATCATTGTATATACAGGTTCTCTAAGAGATAAAAATTTAGCGCAGTTTGCATCTGCTGATATTGTGTTGACTACATATGGAATAATCAGAATGGACATTGATTTGTTTAAAGCATTTTATTTTCATTACATTATTTTGGACGAGAGTCAAATTATTAAAAATCCAATTTCAAAAATATCTAGATCTGTTAGAAGTTTAAAGTCGAAATTTAAATTAGTATTGAGTGGAACACCTGTTGAAAATTCTGTTTTAGATTTATGGTCTCAAATGTCATTTGTGAATCCTGGCTTGTTAGGTAACCATCATTTTTTCAACGATAACTTTGTAATTCCAATCGATAAGAAACAAGATTTTGATAAAGCAGAGAAATTGCAGTCTATAATCAAACCCTTTATATTAAGGCGAAACAAGCAACAAGTAGCCGCGGAATTGCCACCTAAAACAGAAAATATTTATTATTCAGACATGAGTCCTTCGCAAGAGGAGTTATATGAAGAAACAAAATCGTATTATAGAAATGAATTATTAAAAATGATTGCCGAGCAAGGTGTGGGTAAATCTCATATTCAGTTATTGCAAGGTTTAAATAAATTAAGACAAATTGCGAATCATCCTAGCATGGTGGATGAGCAATATGAAGGGGATTCCGGAAAGTTTTCAGATGTTATTCATACACTAGAAAACATCATGACAAAGGGTCACAAAATATTAGTCTTTTCTCAATTTGTGAAGCATTTAAAAATATTTAAAAATTACTTTGAAGAACATCAAATTGATTTTGCTTATTTAGATGGCTCTACTACCAACAGAGAAGAAGTGGTTAATCATTTTAAAAATGATGAAGAAAAACAAGTTTTTCTTATTTCAATAAAAGCAGGTGGGGTTGGATTAAATTTAACAGAAGCTGATTATGTTTTTATTTTAGACCCTTGGTGGAATCCAGCAGTAGAGCAGCAAGCAATAGACAGGACGCATCGTATAGGCCAAAAGAACAATGTATTTATCTATAAGTTTATTACTAGAAATACGGTTGAAGAAAAAATATTAGCTTTACAAGGACGTAAAAAACAAATAGCCGATTCTTTAATTATTACGGAGGAATCCTTTATAAAAACATTAACAGAACAAGATATCAAAGCTATACTCGCCTAACATATGGAACAATCTAAATTTGCTACGCTTTCAACACTGTTTGCTTTCTTAATGGTTATAACCTCAAGAATATTAATTCCAGTAAATGAAAGTCCTTTTACCATTCAAATATTCATTGTTGTTTTGTCGGCAATTTTAGGCGGATCAATGGTTGGGTTAACAGCACAATTAATCTATTTATTGTTTGGTTTATTTTTACCAGTATTTAATAGTGGAGCATTTGCCGTTGAATATTTTTCCAATCCTGATAACTTTTTTATTTTAATATTTCCTTTTGTTGCGCTTGCCATTGGCACATATGTATATACTTGGAAACCCTTATATGATATGCTTTTAAGAGCAACTGTTATTATCATATTTGCATCACTCGTTTACCTTTCCGCAAATTATTTATTCACTGAAAAATTCACTTTTGAAATATTTATCAAAAAAAATACTGCAATGTTAATTTCAAATTTAATTGAAACTTACATTGCAGTAATACTATGTTTTTATTGGATAAAATATAATAAGCTAGCTAAATAGCTGTTTGTTTTATTTTGTATTTACCGCTATTCCTAATTCTTTTAATTGATCTGTGCTGATAGTAGATGGTGAATCAATCATTACATCTCTTCCAGAGTTGTTTTTAGGGAATGCAATTACATCTCTAATAGAATCTAATTCTGCAAAAAGAGAACACCACCTATCAAAGCCAAATGCAATTCCTCCGTGTGGCGGTGCGCCATATTCAAACGCATCCATTAAAAATCCAAATTGTTTCTGCGCTTCTTCTTTACTAAATCCAAGTAATTCAAACATTTCGGCTTGTAACGTTTTATTATGAATTCTAATAGAACCGCCACCAATTTCAGTTCCATTGATTACCATGTCGTATGCATTTGCTCTAACTTTTCCTGGAGCAGTTTTAAGTAATTCAATGTCTTCTGGTTTAGGCGAAGTAAAAGGATGGTGCATAGCATGGTACCTATTTGAATCTTCGTCCCATTCTAATAAAGGAAAATCTAAAACCCAAAGTGGTGCAAATACATCTTTGTTTCTTAAGCCCATTCTATTTCCTAATTCTAATCTTAATTCGCTCAACGCCTTTCTAGTTTTATCTGTATTACCAGCAAGTATTAGCATTAAGTCACCAGGTTTTGCATTAAATGCAGTAGCCCATTTTTTCAATTCTGTTTCATCATAGAATTTATCTACAGAAGATTTTAAACTTCCATCTTCATTATAACGTAAATAAATTAAACCTGAAGCGCCTATTTGAGGGCGTTTGATAAAATCAGTTAATTCATCAATTTGCTTTCTGGTGTATGATGCGCAATTGTTAGCGTTGATACCAATTACGATTTCAGCATCATCGAATACTTTAAATTCTTTTCCTTTTACAATTTCTGTTAATTCAACAAATTTCATATCAAACCTAGTATCAGGTTTATCAGATCCATAATACTGCATTGCATCTGCATAGGTCATCCTCGGAAAATCAATGATATCAATACCTTTAACGGTTTTAAATAAATGTTTTGCTAAACCTTCAAACATATTCAATATGTCTTCTTGTGTAACAAATGACATTTCACAATCTATTTGTGTAAACTCAGGTTGACGATCAGCTCTTAAATCTTCATCTCTAAAACATTTTACAATTTGGAAGTATCTGTCAAAACCAGAAACCATTAATAGTTGTTTAAATGTTTGTGGAGATTGTGGCAATGCATAAAACTCTGATTGATTCATTCTGCTTGGCACCACAAAATCTCTTGCACCTTCTGGCGTTGATTTAATTAATACAGGCGTTTCTACCTCAATGAAATTTTTGCTATCCATGTATTTTCTAGTCTCTTGGCCCATTCTATGGCGAAGCTCTAGGTTTTTTCTAACTACATTTCTTCTTAAATCTAGGTATCTGTATTTTGCTCTTAACTCATCACCACCATCGGTATCATCTTCAATAATAAATGGAGTAACTTTCGAACTGTTCAATATTTCTAAATCAGTAATGCTAATTTCTATTTCACCTGTAGGAATTTTAGCATTCTTATTGCTTCTTTCAATAACTTTTCCAGTTGCCTTAATTACAAATTCTCTTCCTAATTTACGAGCCGCTTCACAAAGAGTCGCATGCTCCTCCATATTAAAAACCAATTGCGTAATGCCATATCGATCTCTTAAATCTATAAAAGTCATACCTCCTAAATCACGAGATTTCTGAACCCATCCACAAAGTGTAACAGATTCATTTAAATTTTTACTCGATAATTCTCCGCAAGTGTGTGTTCTCAACATATCCTGATATATTTATTAATGCGTAAAATTATAAATTTTTAAGTGATTTTTGGATAATATCAAGCGCTTTAATACAAAATCTTTCATTTTATGGAAATGTACATTCAGTAGATTTCATTGTTATATGTCACAATTACTATTAAATTAGCGCCTTTATCTAGCTTTATAATTTAGAATCAAATGATGGAATTGTTGTCAAATCCCGAAACTTGGGTTGCACTACTTACACTAACAGTCTTAGAAATTGTTTTAGGTATCGATAATATTGTATTTATATCAATCATATCAGGCAAGCTTCCAAAAGAAAAACAAAAGCGTGCTAGAAAAACAGGCTTAGCTTTAGCACTTGTTACCCGTATACTTTTATTGTTATCACTTTCTTGGGTGATGAGCCTTACCAATCCATTGTTTACTTTTGCTTCAAATGATATATCTGGTAGAGATTTAATATTATTAATCGGCGGTTTGTTTTTAATTTATAAAGCGACTACTGAAATTCATGAAAAGTTAGAAGGTCATGAAGAAGAAACACAACAAAGAAAAACGCCAATTTCTTTTTCTGCAGTAATTGTTCAAATTTTATTATTAGATATTATTTTTTCATTAGACTCTGTAATTACTGCAGTTGGAATGGCAAGTCATATCGAAGTAATGATTGCCGCAGTAATTATTTCTGTAGGGATCATGTTAGTAGCTGCAGAATCAATTAGTAAATTTGTTAACGATCACCCTACTGTTAAAATGCTTGCCCTTTCATTCCTAGTATTGATAGGGGTTTCCTTACTAGCCGAAGGATTAGACCAACACATACCTAAAGGCTATGTATATTTTGCAATGGCCTTTTCGGTATTAGTTGAAATGTTGAACCTAAAAGAAAAAAAGAAGAAATAAATTATTTCTCTTGATCTATTTCTTTCATTACAGTTTTAATTTTTGCTTTTAGTTCATCTGAGTCTGCTGCTGCAAGCATATCACCTAAGGTGCTTTTTGCACTGAATTCTATTTTTTCTTGCATAGCATCAGTAACTATAGATTTTATAATGCTAAGTGCTTTCTCTATCGTTTCGTCGTCAACTTTTGTCAAGTAATTCTTAAAGTATTTATTGATAAATATTTGATTGTTGCCCGCATTCATTGCTAATTGATTCATAAAATACGGCATCATACTTTTATCGCCTTGTTCTGCATAAATACTGGCAATCGCCATTTGAACATAATTGCTTTCTAAGTTTTCTAATTGCTTTGCGATAGTAACTGCTTTTGATTTATCTATTAAATACAGTGATTTGAGGGCTTTTTGCACCACAACATAAGAGCTATCGTTGCAGGCATTCCATATTATCTCAAGGTCAGTTGCATTGTGATTTTGTGATGCTAATGTTGTTATTGCAGTGGCCCTAACACTTGACTTCGGATCCGCTTTTGCTAAATTTTGTATTGTTAATCTATAGGTTTCGTAAAGTGCTTGGTTATTTGCATCACTTAAAATATTGATGCAGGTTTTTCTAATTTCAAAATTTGGATCGTTCAACCCTTTTATTAGAACTGCTTGAGCGTCGGGTGCTGTAAGGTAATTTTTTAGCGCTTCAATAGCTTCTAGTCTATCTAAAAATAATTTACCATGCTCATATAAATAAATCCATTCCGCTTTGGTATGGTTATCTTTTTTTTCACAAACTAACATTTTTTCTGCATCAAAATTAATTAAGCTTGGCTTTAGTGCTAGCGGAAATTCGAAAGTTTCTTTGCTTTTACTAATGGTGATTATTTTTCTTTCAACGGCCCCATCACTATATAAATCAATAGTAACAGGTATTTGATATAAAGGAAATTTACTTAAATCTTGATTTTGATTAACGCTAACCTTTGCTACTTTTCTATTTACGTCATAACTATAATCTATTGCAAATTCAGGATGCCCAGGAGCAAAATACCATTCATTGAAAAACCAATTTAAATCTTGTCCTGTTACTTCTTCAAAAGCTAAGCGTAAGTCATGAATTTCTGCTGATTTAAATTTGTTACGCTCTAAGTATAATTTAAGTGATGCAAAAAACGCTTCGTCTCCAACTATTTTGCGCAACATGTGAATTATTTTACCACCCTTTTGATAAGAGTAATTATCAAACATGTCTTCTCTGTCCAACAGGTCAAAACGAATCATGTTAACTTTTTTTGTTTTAGCTGTACGCAGGTATTTTTTTAAATCTTCATTTGCGGCTCTGTCAGCTTCTTCGCGACCATATTTATAATCTGCCCATATGTATTCTCCATAAGTCGCAAACGACTCGTTTAATGGTAGGTTAGGCCAAGACTCTGCGGTAACTAGGTCTCCAAACCAATGGTGAAATAATTCGTGTGAAATGGTTTCTTCATCTGGGTTATCTATATGCGCTCTTGCGTCCATGTTCATATCTTCAGCAAAAGTTACTGCGCCTGTATTTTCCATTGCCCCTGCAACAAAATCCCTTACCACTATTTGTGAATATTTATCCCAAGGATAATCGACACCTAATTTTTCAGAAAATAAATTGATCATTTCAGGCGTGTTACCAAAAATTAGTTTTCCAGTAGATTGGTATTTCGGTTCAACATAGTAGTTTACTTCCATGTTTTTCCAGTGGTCTTTGATGACAGAAAAATTACCACCTGCAACCATTGTTAAATAGGCAGCATGCGGTAAATCTTGTTTCCACACATCTGTTCTAGTCCCGTTGCTGTTTTGTGTACTGTAAGCCAGATAGCCATTTGAAAGGGTAACAAAATTATTTTCTACAGTGATAGATACTTCTTGTGTATATTTTTCAGAGGTTGATTCTATAGTTGGAAACCACGCTGAGTTAGCTTCTGTTTCACCTTGTGTCCAAAATTCTCTTGGCTTGTTTTTAATTTTATTTTTTGGATTGATAAAGTAAAATCCTTTATCAGAACTGATGCTTGAAGAACCATTTACTTTTAATTTATTGGGTTGCGCAACATAGTCTATGTTTACTGCATAAGATTCTTCTTTTTGAAAAGCTTTCGGTAGTTGAATGGTTAGTTTTTTAAGATCGTAAGTAAATGGTGCATTATTTCCATTTACTTTGATACTATTTATTTTATAACCTTTTGCGTCTAATATTATTTCTTTATTTGGATAGAAATATGGCTTTACCGTTAGCGTTGCATTTCCATAAACAAAACAGCTGTCCCAATCTAGTGATATGTTTAAACGCATGTGCGTAATATCTGAAAGCCTTGTATAAGAAGGCATATAGTTAGCCTGCTCTTTTATTTCTGTTGTGTTTTTATTAGTTGTTTTACAGCCAATAACAAATAAAATTAATGCAATAGATCCGAAGTGATATATTTTATTTTTCATTTAAATATTTTTCTAGATTTTCAACAAAGTGTTTTTTGAATGCTAAGTAATATTTTCCAGTAGCGGGTCCAGAATAACCGGTATGTATAGATTGTACGTTTCCATTTCTGTCAATTAAAATGAGTGTTGGAAATGCTACAAAATTTGCAAGCATAGGCAGTGTATTATTTACACTTCCTTTTTTTGTATTGCCTGCAATTAATAAAGGATATTTTATTTGTAATTGCTGTTTAAAATTATTGATGTTGTATTTAATTACATTGATGTCTTCGCTTTTTTCAAAACACAGACCAATAACTTCTAATCCTTTAGTATGATATGACGCATACATTTCAGCCATTAGTTTACTTTCGTCTAAGCAATTAGGACACCAAGACCCCATAATCTGTAAAAGGACTACTTTGTGTTGATAGTTTGCATCTGCTAATGAAACAATATTGTTATTTAAATCAGGTAGTTGGAATTGTATTTTTTGATAGCCTGGTTTTAAAAAAGTCAACTTTTCTGCATCAGGTAATTCTGCTTTTGGATTAATTTTTCCACTCCAATTTTCTTTTCCAGTTAATCCTGCGTAGAAAATACCATTGCTAATCTTATTTGTATTTGAATCAAAATCTGCTAAAACTAAATAAGCATGTGAGCCGTCAAAAGTGGAAAGTTTTATTTTTCCGTCATTGTATATGCCTTCCAAAAAACGGTAATCACCAGTAGTGGTTAAAAAAGTTCCAGTAACTTTATTTGCTGAACAATTAAATTGTCCAATGGCTTCGCTACTATCTTTTGTATTTTCATCAATAAACTTAACGTCCCAAGTATTGTTTAATTTTGATTCATATTGATGAACGTCGTTGAATCGATGCTGATTTAGAACGGCCTCGAATGGCATATTGGTATTGCCTTTTGGCAAATGCCTTGTCCATCTTCCTTTCATGTTATTCCCTTCAGATTTGACCATAAACTCCGCATCAAAAAAGGGAAGTGTAATTAAAATACTATCGTTAATTTTTTTAAAGTCATTTACTACAATGGTATCATTTGCATTCGTAATTAACATTTCTGTTTTGCCATTTATTGATTGCATTACAAATGAAAATGGAATATTTATTCCATCTGTTCGCAATAGTTTTGCGCTCCATTGTCCATTGTTTATTTTTATTTCTTGCGCAAAAGAAATGTTGCAGAGTAGTATTAAAAAGCAGGTATAAATGCCGAATTTATGTTTCATAGGTTAAAATTGATAGTGTGGATATTTCTTCGCCTTTTTAAATCGAAAGAAATTACTAAATTGCAATATAATCATATCATTTAAAATGCTCCAAAAATATATATATAGCCTCACTTTCTGCTTAATTTTTGCACTTAGTCCGTATTTTTCAAATGCGCAAACTTCGGCAGAAAAAAAAGCTATTAAACAAGAATTAAAGGCCATCAAGAAAATGAAGCCTGCTGAAATAAGAAATATGAAATTGAATTTTGAGGAGCAGCTGGAAGAAAAGGAAATTGAAATTGCTTTATCTCAGAAAAAAGCAGATACCATGCAAGCCTATTTATTTGGCATGCAAAATAAATACAACGATCTTCAAAAGAACTGTGGAAGCAAAACTACCAGAGTATATGGCGTGTTATCTGCAGTTCAAGCCAAAGGTTATTATTATCGAATACAATTAGGTGCTTTTAAAAACTTTGATTTGAAAAATAAAATCAACAAAGACGATCAAAGTATTCAAGTTGAATATTTAAAGGGTTTAGAAAAATACATGATTGGTTTGTTTTTTACTTTTGAAGATGCAGCAGCATATCGAAAAGACATTCAGGAAATGGGCATTAAAGACGCATTCATAGTGCCATATAAAGATGGTATAAGAATTACACATCAAGAAGCTAGAGAAGCCATTGCTGCTCAGTCTGCAACAACAGCACAATAAAAAAAATTTAATCCATAATAAAAGACCGATGAATTTTCATCGGTCTTTTTTTTTATAAGTATAGTTTTTTATTTTAATACTTCGCGTGAGATTACAATTCTTTGAATCTCTGAAGTACCTTCATAAATCTGTGTAATTTTAGCATCACGCATTAAACGTTCAACGTGGAATTCTTTAACAAATCCATAACCACCATGAATTTGAACAGCTTCAACCGTTGTTTTCATGGCTGTCTCAGAAGCAAACAATTTAGCCATAGAACTTGCTTGCGCATATTCCATGTGGTTATCTTTTAACCATGCTGCTTTTAAACACAACAATCTTGCCGCTTCAATTTCAGTAGCCATGTCTGCTAATTTAAATTGGATAGCTTGGTGATTAGAAATGGTTTTTCCAAAAGCTTTTCTTTCTTTCGAATAAGCAAGTGCTAACTCATAGGCTCCAGATGCAATACCTAGTGCTTGTGCAGCGATTCCAATTCTTCCACCTGCTAATGTTTTCATCGCAAATTTGAATCCGAATCCGTCTTCACCAATTCTATTTTCTTTAGGCACTTTCACATCAGTAAATAATAATGAGTGGGTGTCTGATCCTCTGATACCTAATTTATTTTCTTTCACACCAACTTCAAATCCTGGCATGCCTTTTTCAACAATCAATGCATTGATACCTCTATGACCTTTGCTTACATCTGTTTGTGCAATTACAATATAAGTGCTTGCAGAGTTACCATTTGTAATCCAGTTTTTAGTGCCATTTAATAAATAATGGTCACCCATGTCAATGGCAGTTGTTTGTTGGCTTGTTGCATCTGATCCCGCTTCAGGTTCAGATAAACAAAATGCACCAATTTTTTCGCCAGTTGCCAATGGCACTAAATATTTTAATTTTTGTTCTTCGTTACCATATGCTTCTAATCCGTAACATACCAAAGAGTTGTTTACAGAAACAACTACAGATGCTGATGCGTCTACCTTTGAAAGCTCTTCCATTGCTAATACATAAGATATAGCGTCTAATCCAGATCCTCCGTATTTTGGATCAACCATCATTCCTAAGAATCCTAGTTCACCTAATTTTTTTATTTGTTCAGCCGGGAAAATTTGTTTTTCATCTCTTTCAATTACTCCTGGTTTTAATTCATTTTGCGCAAAGTCTCTTGCTGCTTTCTGAATCAAGTTCGAAATGCATATTGTATTTTTTGTTATAGGTTGATATTTTTAATTAGTAGTTTTTATTTTTTCAATAATTTTTGAAGTAGAATAACCTGGAACAAAGTCCATGGTTTCTACTTTTCCTCCGTTATTTAAAACAACATCTGCACCAACAATTTGGTCAATGCTATAGTCGCTGCCTTTCACCAAAATATCTGGTATCAAAAAGCTTATTAATTCTTTAGGCGTTTCTTCATCAAAAAGAATTACAGCATCTACAAATTGCAATGCTGCTAATATTAACGCCCTCGATTTTTCGTCTTGTACCGGTCTGTTCGGGCCTTTTAATTTACTTACAGAGGCATCAGTATTTAATCCAATCACTAATTTACCGCCTAAAGATGCTGCTCTTGCTAAATAATCTATATGACCTAAATGTATAATGTCAAAACAACCATTTGTGAAAACTGTTTTTAAGCCCATGTATTTCCAAACATCCATGAGTCCAGAAACTTCTTCTTTCATCATGATCTTGGATTTTATTTTCATCAACTTTTCCATCGCTTAAGCTTGTTTTCTTTTAGCCAAAAATACAAAGAATAAACTGATAGAGCCTACTATTATCACAGATAATATTTGAGATCCGTGGCTAATGGCAGCATAGCTTAAACCATAATTTTCCGGTATGCCAAATACTAATAAAGCAATACTTACTGCGGCCTCAAATGCGCCAATTCCACCCTGAACAGGCGCAGACATGCCAATGCCCCCGGCTACCATAACAAACAACCCTACCGACAAGTTGAGTTGACTAGTTGCTGGAATGGCAAAAAAGCACAGATAGGTAGACAATAAGTAACATGCCCATATTCCAATAGACAATAAAATAAATTGAGCGCTATTTTCTAGTTTTAAAACAGATAGGAATCCTTTTTTTATTTCAATCAAAAATGCTTTAATCTTTAAAGTGATGGCCCAAGTATTTATTTTTTTTCTAATCAAGAAGAATAAAACAACAAGGATTATAATTAAAATAATACTAGGTATGATCAAATTAACAGCGCTATTAATTTTATTTAATATTGGCGATAAAAAGTTGTCAAAAATAAAGACGTTAATTTCTTTGTATAAAATAATGATGGATAGCATTAACAATCCAAATAAAAAGAGTACATCAATAATTCTTTCTACTAATACTGTTCCAATAAGGGTAGTCAATGGCATTTTTTCTGTTTCGTTGAGTACGGCACAGCGAGAAACTTCACCCATTCTAGGGAAAGCTAAATTGGCTAGGTAGCCTATCATAACTGCATGAAAGGTGTTGCTTGTTCTTGCTTGATAACCAAGAGGGACAAATAACATTTTCCAACGCTTTGCCCTAAGCCAATGTGCGAAAATTGAAATCAACACCGAAATGGCAACCCAATAATAGTTAGCAGATTTCAAACCTTCCCATAAAAGAGCTAGGTTTTGATTTCTAAAACTAAACCATAAAAGGGCAACGCCGATTCCTAAAAAAAGAAGGTATTTGACGGTGCTTTTCAAAGATTTATATTAAGCGATTTTGTTCGTCTGTAAAAATGGAAATCGGTTGGTGTTTTTTTGCCGCTTCAAATTCCATACTTGCATAGGATATAATAATTACGATGTCACCAACTTGTACTTTTCTAGCGGCAGGACCATTTAAACATATGGTACCCGAAGCGCGTTCGCCTTTGATTACATATGTTTCAAAACGTTCCCCATTATTTACGTTTACCACCTGCACTTTTTCATGAGCGATGATATTAGCTGCATCCATTAAGTCTTCATCAATGGTAATACTACCTACATAATGAAGTTCAGCTTGCGTTACTTTAACGCGGTGTATTTTAGATTTTAATATTTCTATATGCATAGTGGGGCAAAGGTAAAATAAAATAGATTCCTATTCAAGAATCATGTTATCAATTAATCTTACACTGGGTAATTGAATGGCTATAATGGCTACAGGTGCTTTGGAGCTTAATGAATTACTCCATACTCCTAAATCTTCTTGATTAACTATCGCGCAATATTCAATTTTTACGTTTGGGATGCTATTCAAGGTTTTTTCAGCTGCTTTAATGATAGCATTTGTTGGTTCCCCTTGAAGAAAACGGGTTTTACAATCGTTTAATGCTTGATAAATTTTAAGCGCCTCTACTCTTTCCAGTTCGCTTAAGCGTATATTTCTAGAACTCATGGCTAAGCCATCAGATTCTCTTAAAATTGGACAAACAACAATCTCAGTCTTAAGGCTAAAGTCATCCACAAGTTTTTTTACAACCAAGGTTTGCTGAAAGTCTTTTTGCCCAAAATAGGCTTTATCTGCCTGCACTAAATCAAAGAGTTTATAAACAATTTGTCCAACACCATTAAAATGACCAGGTCTGCTAGCTCCTTCCCAACGAGCGGCTAATTCGCCAAAAGAATGATCCCAGGTTTCCCCAAAACCATACATTTCGTTTTCAGAAGGCAAGAAAAGTAAGTCACATCCTGCATTTTCAAGCATTTTGATATCATTTTCAATCGGTCTTGGGTATTTCAGTAGGTCTTTTGGATCGTTGAATTGGGTTGGATTCACAAAAATACTGCATACAATGAGGTCGTTTTGCGATTTCGCAATTTCTACCAACGAAGTATGACCGATGTGAATGGCTCCCATTGTAGGAATAAAGCCTATAGACTGCTTATCAAGCTTTGCTGCGGCAATAGCATCCTTTAATTCTTGTTTAGTTTTACAAATATTCACCTCAGCGTTCTATAATTAGGCAAAATTGTAATTTTTTTAATAATATCAAGCATCATATTGGTTTTTCAAAAAAATATCCAATATTATTAGTATATTTGCAATCCCAATTTACATCGTTATTCCACGATAAATTGTTGATTAGGAGTTAGTTCAGTATGGCAAAAACAAAGATTCTCTTTATCGCCCACGAAATGTCACCATTTCTGGAGCTTACTAAAATTGCAAAGATTACGAGACAATTACCTCAAGCGATGCAAGAAAAAGGCTTCGAAATTCGAATCTTAATGCCTCGTTTTGGCAATATCAACGAAAGAAGAAACCGTTTGCACGAAGTGATTCGTTTATCTGGTATGAATATCGTCATCAATGACAATGACAATCCTTTAATCATTAAGGTTGCTTCTCTTCCAACAGCAAGAATGCAGGTTTATTTCTTAGATAATGAGGAATATTTCCAACGCAAACAAGTTTTCAGAGATGCAAAAGAAAAATTCTTTGACGATAATGACGAAAGAATGATTTTCTTCTGTAAAGGAGCCATTGAAACAGTTAAAAAATTAGGTTGGATGCCAGATGTAGTTCATTGTTTAGGATGGATGAGTAGTTTAGTACCTATGTACTTAAAAACGGCTTACCGTGAAGATCCAATGTTTAAAAACACGAAAGTAGTTTATTCTGTATACGAAAATTGTTTCACAGAAAACCTAGATAAAAACTTAAAAACCAAAGCTTTAATGCCTGATATGAATGCTGCTGATGCCGCATTGTTAAAGGATTCAAGCTGTACATCTCTACATACAAACGCAATAAATTATGCAGATGCTGTTATCAAGGCAGACGAAAACATAGAAGCAAGCGTTTTAAAGTATCTTAACAAACAAACAGACAAATTGATAGTTGAAAAATCAAATCATGAAGAATTTGATTTTGAATCTTTTGTTCAGTTTTATGATGAGGTAAGTGTAGATTTAGTAACGACTTAACGAATTAAAAAAAATGAAGTTGAATACAACTAAAGACTTATTAATTATTTTAATAAGTCTTTTTATTTTGCAATCCTGTAAAAAAGAAGGTTCAATTGGTTTGGAAGATCAATTAAATGAGACAGGTATTGGTGTTGGCAAACATGATACATCAAGCATTGTTGTTTGGACCGTAAAAGATGACACACTCGTTTCATCTAATTATGTAAGAAATCAATTAGGCGAATTAATAGATCCTGTTTTTGGAGAAACAAGAGCATCGATTGCATTCCACGCAACTCTTTCTAAAAACAATGTCAGTTTTGGCACAAGTCCTACACTCGATTCCATAGTTATGGTAATGGGTTATATCGGAGATGCAACTCAAAGATTTTATGGAGATACCAATTCTGTGTTTGCAATTTCTGTTGCTCAACTTGACGAAACCATTAGCAACGATAGTATTTATTATTCTAATAAAAAGTATAAAACTAAAGCAGGTGTGGTTGGATCAATTCGTTACAGACCAAATCCAAAAGACAGTATCATCATTCAAAATATTATTGATGGTAAAAAAGATACGGTCATGAAAGTGTATCCTCAAATTAGAATTAAATTAGATGATAACTTTGGTAAAGAATTATTAGCAAAGTCTGGACAGGTTGATTTATCTGACAATACAGCGTTTTTAAATGCATATAAAGGATTCTATTTAACAGCGAAAAATTTAAGTGGAAATGGCGGAGTAATGTCTTTCGATTTAACAAATGCGAACCGTTCTTATTTAATTTTATATTACAAAAACACAACGGATACAAGTAATTTTATTTTCAATATCAATAGTGTTGCTGCAAATGTAAATCATTACGAACACGATTATTCAAATACAAAAGTTCAATATCAATTTGCAGATAGTGTTCAAGGACAACAAAATGTTTATGCTCAATCATTGGCTGGTACAAGAGTGCGTATACGTTTTCCAAATTTAGAATTGAGAAAAGATTCCAATAAAATTGCCATTAATAAAGCGGAATTAATTATTCCCATCGAAACTGGTTCAGATAGCAAATTTGCTCCTATTGGTACTTTGTCATTAAAGGCTAGGAGAAAAGGAAGCAACACGGAATACCTTATATCCAGTGGAGTTTATAACGCAACTAAAAAGCAGTACACCATTGAAATGACTAAAACTGTACAACAATTTATTTTAAATAGATTGGATTTTCAGGCACTTTATTTAGAAGATGCGAGCAAGCAAATTAGGGCAAATAGGAGTGTATTGAATGGTCCAAAACATCCAAGCAAACCAATCAGATTAGCTATTAGTTATTCAAAACTTTAATTATTAATTTGCATTAAATTAAAATTTCAAAATTATGTGTGGAATTGTAGGTTATATTGGTCATCGTAATGCATACGATGTCATCATCAAAGGTTTAAAAAGATTAGAATATAGAGGTTACGACAGCGCAGGTATTACTTTGCTGAATGGCGCTATGAACATTTATAAAAAAGCAGGTAAGGTTAGCGACTTAGAAAATTTTACTGCAGGAAAAGACATCAACGGTTCTGTAGGTATGGGTCATACCAGATGGGCAACACACGGCGAACCAAATGATCGCAATGCACATCCACATAAATCTAATAATGGAAAACTTTCAATTATTCATAACGGAATTATTGAAAACTATGCAACCATTAAAACAGAATTAATTAAAAGAGGTCACGAATTTCATTCTGATACTGACACGGAAGTATTAATTCATTTAATCGAAGAAATTCAACAAAAAGCAAATGTTTCATTAGAGGAAGCAGTGCGATTGTCATTACACGAAGTTGTTGGTGCCTATGCAATTGTAGTTATTTCAGAAGATCAACAAGACGAATTAATTGTGGCGCGTAAAGGAAGCCCAATGGTAATTGGTATTGGCGAAGGCGAACATTTTATCGCATCGGATGCTACGCCAATTATAGAGTACACAAAGAATGTTGTTTATTTAAATGACAGCGAAATGGCTGTGGTTAAAAAAGATTCTTTAGTGATCAAGAATATTGAAAACATTATTCAGAATCCAGTTATTCATGAATTGGAAATGCAATTAGATATGATTGAAAAAGGCGGGTACGAACATTTCATGATGAAAGAAATTTACGAACAGCCTCGTTCAATTTACGATAGTATGCGTGGAAGAATTCGTGCCAACGAGGGCTTGATTTCTTTAAGCGGATTAAAAGAATACGAAACTAAATTTAAAAATGCAGATCGAATTATCATTGTAGCATGTGGTACTTCATGGCATGCTGGTTTAGTTGCAGAATATATTATTGAAGAATTTGCGCGTGTTCCTGTAGAGGTTGAGTACGCATCAGAATTCAGGTATCGCAATCCTATCATTACAGAAAATGATATTTTAATTGCAATTTCTCAATCTGGGGAAACAGCTGATACGCTTGCCGCTATTGAGCTAGCAAAATCTAAAGGTGCAACTATATTTGGAATTTGTAATGTAGTGGGATCATCTATTCCACGTGCATCACATGCAGGAGCATACACACATGCTGGTCCAGAAATTGGTGTAGCATCTACCAAAGCTTTTACTGCACAGGTAACGATTTTAACATTATTGGCTTGGTCATTAGCGCAAATCAAAGGAACGGTATCGCGTACCAGAATGGTAGAATTATTAACTGCTTTAGAAGCGGTACCTGCTAAAGTAGAAAAGGCATTGGCATCAAATGAACAAATTAAATTAATTGCAGAAAGATTTAAAGACGCACATAACTTCTTGTACTTAGGTAGAGGATTTAATTTTCCTGTAGCTTTAGAAGGTGCTTTAAAATTGAAAGAAATTTCTTACATACATGCCGAAGGATATCCTGCTGCTGAAATGAAGCACGGGCCAATTGCATTGATTGATGAGAACATGCCAGTGGTAGTAATTGCAACAAAAGGAACCATCCTAGAGAAAACAATTTCTAATATTCAAGAAGTAAAAGCACGTAAAGGTGTTATCATTGCAATCGTTACAGAAGGCGACACCGAAGTGAAAAAGATGGCAGATTATGTAATTGAAATTCCAGATACAGAAGAATCATTGGTGCCATTATTAGCTACTATTCCATTGCAATTATTATCATATCATATTGCAATTATGAGAGGTTGTAATGTAGATCAACCAAGAAATTTAGCAAAGAGTGTAACAGTGGAGTAATCCATATTTCAATATAACAAAAAAGCCGCTTGAATTTTCAAGCGGCTTTTTTTATTATTTTATATTTTCACTTATGCTTTTTCGTAACGCTCAGTTACCGCATCCCAATTAATCACATTGAAAAATGCTGACATATAATCTGGGCGTCTGTTTTGATATTTTAAATAATAAGCATGTTCCCAAACATCCATTCCTAAAATTGGCGTGCCTTTTACTTCAGCAATATCCATTAAAGGATTGTCTTGGTTAGGTGTTGAGCAGATTGCTAATTTTTTATCAGCACCTACTATTAACCATGCCCAACCAGAACCAAAACGAGTAGCACCTGCCGCAGCAAATTTAGTTTTGAATTCTTCAAAGCTTCCAAAAGCAGCATTGATTGCATCTGCAATTTTTCCAGTTGGCTCGCCACCTTTATTTGGGCTCATGATTGACCAAAATAAAGAATGGTTGTAATGCCCACCGCCATTGTTTCTAACGGCCATTGGATATTTAGAAATTGATTTACAAATTTCTTCGATGCTTAATTTTTCTGCATCTGTTCCTGCAATTGCATTGTTTAAATTTGTAACATATGCTGCATGGTGTTTGCCATGGTGAATTTCCATGGTCATTTTATCGATATGCGGTTCTAAAGCGTCAACTGCATAAGATAATGCTGGTAGGGTAAAAGTCATATTTTTTTATTTTTTAATTGTTAAATGTATGATGCAAATATAAATAAAATGCAGTCTTTATTCTGCTCTTTTATTTTGAAAGAAAGCCTGCATTAATGCTTTACTCTCCTCTGCTAACACACCAGTTTTCACTATTGTTTTTGGGTGTAGAATATTTTTTCCAAAAGTGGCATACCCTCTTTTTTCGTCTATTGTGCCTATAACTATTTGACCTATGTGTGCCCAATATGCAGCGCCTGCACACATTAAGCACGGTTCAACTGTTACATATAAAGTGCATTCTGGTAAATATTTCGATGCTAAAAAATTTGCTGCTGCTGTAAATGCTTGCATTTCGGCATGCGCAGTAACATCAGTTAGTCGCTCAGTTAGGTTATGGGCTTTTGCTATAATTTTGTTTTGACAAACAATTACCGCGCCGATGGGCACCTCGTCTGCTTCAAAAGCCAATTGCGCTTGCTTGAGCGCTTCATTCATAAAATATTCATCAGAAAATAAAGAATAGCTCATCTTTGGAATTAGTATTTGTATTTTTGGTAAAAATAGAAAATGATTCAGGTTAATTTAGCAAAAGGGAAAGAAAAGCCGGTAAAACATCACCATAGTTGGGTGTTTTCTGGTGCAATTGCAAAAGTAATTGGGCAAGCAAACAATGGTGATATTGTTAGGGTAAACGATAATAATGGTCAGTTTTTGGCTTATGGATATTATAACCAAGCCTCTAAAATTACGGTTAGGTTATTGTCTTGGTCCGAAACAGAAATAATCGATAACGATTGGTGGTTTCAAAAAATAAAAAAATCAATTGAGCGAAGGAAAGAAGGGATCGATTTTAATTCTACCGATAGTTATCGTTTAATTTTTTCTGAAGCAGATGAATTGCCAGGTTTGATTGTCGATAAATTTCAAGATTATTTAGTTTGTCAATTCTTAACTTTAGGAATCGATCAACGAAAACAAATCATCATCGATGCGCTCGTAAAAATTTTACAACCAAAAGGCATTTATGAACGCAGTGATGCTGCCGCTAGAACCCTTGAAGGAATAGCTGTTTCGAACGGTTTGCTATATGGCACTATTCCTAACGAACCAATATTAATCAAAGAAAACAACCTTCATTTTTTAGTTGATGTAAATGAAGGACAGAAGTCTGGTTACTTTTTAGATCAAAGAGAAAACCGTGCATACTTAGCAAATTTTGCAAAAGGGAAAACGGTATTAGATTGTTTTTCTTATTCGGGAGGTTTTAGTTTATATGCAAAAAATGCAGGCGCTAAAAATGTTACCTCTGTCGACTCATCGGCTTTGGCCATGGAAACATTGAAAGCAAATTATGAATCAAATCAAATGGCTTTTGCACCTGAGCAATTAATTGTAGCAGATGTTTTTCAATATTTAAGAAATGCCAATACTGAAAATTTACACTGGGATTTAATCATTTTAGACCCTCCGAAATTAGCGCCATCAAGAAAATCTTTACCAAGGGCAGAAAGGGCTTATAAAGATTTGAATATGCAAGCATTGAAATTGATGAAAGAAGGCGATTTATTGGCTACTTTTTCGTGTTCGGGAAGCCTCACATTAGACCATTTTAAGCAGATTTTGGCATGGGCAGCAGTTGATGCAGGAAAGGAATTGCAATTTATTCACGAATTTGGCCAACCCATAGACCATCCGGTTAGGAGTGCATTTCCTGAGTCATTCTACTTAAAAGGGCTTTTATGTAGGGTAATTAGCTAAAAATAGGCTGTTTACAAGCCAATTTTATCAAAGTAATTTTTTTTAAAGCACTAATTGTGTTATATTTGCAGTGCAAAACAGTGATAAAGAGGGGACATAACAGGTCTCCTCTTTTGTTTTATAAATATTTTGATTGTGAAATTAGAAGAACAACTTAGGGTATATATTGATGAGGCCATAGCAGGAACCAACCTTTTTATTGTTGAAATAAAAGGAATTGCTGTTAAAAGAGCCATGATTTTGTTGGATGGTGATCAAGGTGTAAAAATTGAAGATTGCGCAAAAGTGAGTAGGCACATCAATCAAAAAATGGAAGAAGATGGTATAAACGAAGCGTTAATTTCATTGGAAGTTTCTTCTCCTGGAGTAGACTTTCCATTAAAATTTGCTCGTCAATATCCGCAACACATTGGCAGAACTTTAGGTATAAAATTAGCTGACGGAAAAGAATTAGAGGGTAAATTATTAGCCATTGATGGTGACAATTTATCTGTTGAAGAAAAAATAAAAGAAAAAGGAAAGAAGTTGACTTTGAATAACATCAACATTTCCCTTTCAGATATAATTGAAGCAAAAATTAAAGTAACATTTTAAAAAGAAATAAATTTAAGCAATATGAATAATATCAATCTGATTGATTCCTTTCAAGAGTTTAAGGAATTCAAAAATATTGACAGACCAACAATGATGAGTGTGTTGGAGGAAGTTTTCAGAAGTATGTTGCGTAAAAAATACGGAACAGACGAAAACTGTGATATCATTGTCAATACTGATAATGGTGACTTGGAAATCTGGAGATCTAGAAGAGTAATGGAAGATGGCTTTTCAGAAGATGATGCATTAGAAGTTGAAATTGCAGAAGCAAAATTAATCGATGCAGATTTAGAAGTTGGTGATGACGCGATTGAATTAGTAACCTTAGAAAGTTTTGGTAGAAGAGCAATTTTAGCAGCTCGTCAAACTTTGGTTTCTAAAATTCTAGAATTAGAAAAAGACGAAATTTTCAAAAAATACAAAGATAGAATTGGTGAAATTGTAACAGGAGAAGTTTACCAAGTTTGGAAAAAAGAAATGCTTATCATGGATGATGATGGCAATGAATTAATTTTACCAAAAACAGAGCAAATACCTGCAGATTTCTTCAAAAAAGGAGAAACAGTTAAAGCTGCTGTTTTGAAAGTGGAAATGTTAAATAATAATCCTAGAATTATTATTTCAAGAACATCACCTGCATTTTTGGAGCGTTTATTTGAACAAGAAGTTCCAGAAGTATTTGATGGCTTAATCACTATTAAAAACATTGTACGTGAACCAGGTGAGCGTGCTAAAGTTGCGGTAGAGTCTTATGACGACCGTATCGATCCAGTTGGAGCATGTGTGGGTATGAAAGGTTCTCGAATTCATGGTATTGTTCGTGAATTGAAAAACGAAAACATCGATGTAATTAACTACACTAACAACTTATCGTTATACATTCAAAGAGCGTTAAGTCCTGCGAAAATTACCAGCATTAAATTAGATGATGAAACAAAACGTGCATCTGTATATTTAAAACCAGATCAAGTTTCTTTAGCAATTGGTAAAGGTGGTTATAACATTAAATTAGCTGGTAAATTAACTGGTTACGAAATTGATGTTTACCGTGAAAATGATGAAGATGAAGAGGATGTTGATTTAGATGAATTCTCAGATGAAATTGAAAGCTGGATCATTGACGAATTAAAGTCAATTGGTTGCGACACTGCAAAAAGTGTGTTGGCTTTAACTGTTGAAGACATGGTTAAAAGAACAGATTTAGAAGAAGAAACAATTTTAGATGTTATTAATATTTTAAAATCTGAATTTGAATAAGAAATTCAATCTAAAAAATTGAATGAATAAATATAATTACAAAGCATAAACTGCATAATTTTCAATAGATGTCTGAAGACAAAAAAATAAATTTATTAAAAGCTGCCAAGGAATTTAACTTGAGTATTGGCACTATTGTGGACCATCTTAAAGCAAAAGGGATGGACATCGACAATAAGCCAAACACCAAATTATCTGAGGAGCAGTATTCGATTCTGACAAAAGAATTTCAAGGCGATAAATCAATTAAAGAGGAAGCCAAAAGTATTGCTATTGGAAAAATCCGAAAAGACGAAACGCTTGAAGTTAGCCCTGCACCGGTTGCAGCTAAAAAAACAGAAGCGCCAGAAGTTGAAGCGGAGAAAGAAATTTTAATTAAAAATGTAACTTCATCGGCACCAAAAGCACCAAAAGCTGCGGTTGTTGTGGAGCCAACTCCAACAGAAGTTGTTCCAGAAATAAAAGCTGAAACTTCAACTGTTAAAATAGTTGGTAAAATCGATTTAGATAAAGTTAATTCTAAAACTCGCCCTGATAAGAAAACGAAAGAAGAGAAAGAAGAAGAGAAAGCAGAGCGCGAAAATGAAAAAGTAAAAGCAACTAAGAAGGCGGCAGAAAAAAAGGTTGAAAAAGTTGTAGAAGAAAAAGCACCAGTAGCAGCGCCTGTAAAAACAAAAGAACCAGTTAAGAAAGAAGAGGCACCAGCACCTGTTGTTGAAGCGCCTGTAGTTCCAGCTGTTCCTGTTGCCAATGCACCAGTTGCACCAGCAGCTGAAGCCGAGGTTGACTTAGAAGTTATCCGCGCGAAAGCACAAAAATTAACTGGACCAAACATTATTGGTTCTATAGATTTATCGCAATTCGCTGCTAAGAAAAAAGCAGCACCTGTTGCAAGTTCATCAGGTAATTCAGCTTCGGATCAAGCGAAGAAAAAAAGAAAGAGAAAAGAAAATCCACAAACAGGTACACCTAATACTAATGCAGGTGGACGCCCTCCAGGAACATTCCATAGAGCAGGTGATCCAAAACCAGCAAATAGTGGCGACAGAAGAAAAGGACCTTTTGTTAGAAATAATTCTTCAGCGCCAAAAGCGGAACCAACTGAAAAAGAAATACAAGATCAAATTAAAGCAACACTAGCTCGTTTAAGTGGTGCAGGAAAATCAAGTAAATTTGCACAGCGTACAAAAATGCGTCGTAATAAAAGAGACGATATCGCTGCAAATGCTGAAGCTGCTGCATTAGAGCAAGAGTTACAATCAAAAATATTAAAAGTAACAGAATTCGTTACAGCTAATGAATTAGCTAAAATGATGGATGTTCCAGTTACGCAAGTAATTTCTACTTGTATGAATTTGGGAATGTTCGTATCAATTAACCAAAGGTTAGATGCGGAAACGTTAACAATTGTTGCAGATGAATTTGGCTACGAAGTGCAATTTATAAGTGCATCTGATGAGCAAGAAACAGAAGCAGTTGTTTTAGATAAACCAGAAGATTTAATTCCACGTGCACCAATCGTTACCGTAATGGGTCACGTCGATCATGGTAAAACATCTTTACTAGATTTTATTCGTAAGGCAAATGTAATTGCTGGTGAAGCCGGTGGAATTACACAACATATTGGTGCTTACGAAGTGCAATTAGAAAGCGGAAAGAAAATCACATTCTTAGATACACCAGGTCACGAAGCCTTTACAGCTATGCGTGCTAGGGGTGCATCAGTTACCGATATTGTTATTATTGTAATTGCAGCAGACGACAGTGTGATGCCTCAAACTAAAGAAGCAATTAACCATGCGCAGGCTGCAGGTGTTCCAATCATATTTGCATTAAACAAAATTGATAAACCAGGAGCAAATCCAGATAAAGTACGTGAGCAACTTTCTGCTATGAATATTTTAGTAGAGGAGTGGGGTGGAAAATACCAGTGTCAAGAAATTTCTGCTAAACAAGGATTAAATGTTGATGTCTTGTTAGAGAAAGTTATGTTAGAAGCGGAATTGTTAGAATTAAAAGCAAATCCAAACAAACATGCGGTAGGTACTGTAATTGAAGCTGCCTTAGATAAAGGTAGAGGAATTGTAACTACAATTTTAGTACAAGCAGGTACGTTGAAAGTGGGAGATCCAATTTTAGCAGGTTGCTATAGTGGTAAGGTGAAGGCCTTGTTTAACGAGCGCGGAAACAAAGTAGAATCAGTTGGTCCATCACAACCAATTCAAGTATTGGGTATGAATGGCGCGCCTCAAGCAGGTGATAAATTTAACTCAATGACTTCTGAAGTTGAAGCAAGAGAAATTGCAAACAAGCGTTTACAATTACAACGCGAACAAGGAATTCGTACACAGAAACATATTACTTTAGATGAGATCGGTCGTCGTTTAGCAATCGGTAACTTTAAAGAATTAAATATTATTGTGAAAGGTGACGTGGATGGTTCAATCGAAGCGTTATCAGATTCATTGTTGAAATTATCTACAGCAGAAATTCAAATTAATATCATTCATAAATCAGTAGGTCAAATTTCTGAATCAGATGTATTATTAGCTTCTGCTTCTGATGCGATTATTATTGGTTTCCAAGTTAGACCTTCGTTGAACGCTAGAAAATTAGCAGAGCAAGAGCAAATTGATATCCGAATGTATTCGATTATCTACGATGCAATCAATGAAATTAAATCAGCAATGGAAGGCATGTTGGCTCCTCAGTTTGAAGAGAAAATTGTTGCCAATGTTGAGATCAGAGAAACATTCAAGATTTCGAAAGTGGGTACCATTGCAGGTTGTATGGTATTAGACGGTAAAATTAATAGAAATAGTAAAATTCGTATCATCAGAGATGGTGTGGTTATGCATACTGGCGAATTAGCTTCATTGAAACGTTTCAAAGACGATGTGAAAGAAGTTGCTACCAATTATGAGTGTGGTTTGAATATTCAAAACTACAACGACATAGAGGTAGGAGATATCGTTGAAGCGTTTGAGCAAGTTGAAATTAAACGAAAATTATAATTTTTAAAGACCATTAAAAAAGCGCTGAATTTCAGCGCTTTTTTTTATTTTAGAATATGCTTAATCTTTTTTCTTTTCAGAAAGCACAAGTAATTTTAATCTGTGGCATTATTGTCGGAGTATTTTCATATTCTGCTATCAATAGTATTTGTACTGGCTTATTAGTTATTAACTGGATTGCAGAAGGTGATTTAAAGGCAAAGTTCAAAAAATTAAAAGAGTCTAACATTTTCTGGTTGCTCATTAGCTTGTTTCTATTGCATTTGGTAGGATTGCTTTACACGAGTAATTTTGAATATGCATTAAAAGATTTAAAAATTAAACTTCCAATTTTCTTTCTACCCATCGTATTTGTTTCTGCTAAACAACTTTCTACTATTCAATTTAGAAATATTTTGAAGGTTTTGCTTATTACAGCATTGCTATCGTCTATTTATGCAATGTATTATTACATCAATTATTTTAATGTAACCTTTTTTGAATTACGAGAAATGTCTCGTTTCATTTCTCATATTCGATTGAGCTTATTGAATACCATTGCAGCATTTGCTTCTTTCTATTTGCTGGCTAAAAACAATTGGAGAAAACCTTCATTTGCTAATCTGTTTTATTTTGCATCTGGGCTGTGGCTGTTTGTTTTCAACGGTATTATGGGTTCGCGAATGGGCTTAGTGGTATTTTTTATATTACTATTATTAGGAAGTGGGTATTTAATTTTTAGACATAAAAAAGTTTGGCTTGCGGTAGTGCTATTCATATTAATGATCACACTTCCTGTAATTTCATATTATACACTGCCTAGTGTAAAATTAAGAACCCATGAAGTGGTATATGAATTACAATCTTATCAGTTGAATCAAGACCCAAACGGGAAATCAATTGCACAACGTTTTGTTTATTGGAATGTTGCATGGGATATTTTTAAAACATCTCCGGTTGTTGGAATAGGAACAGGTGATGTAGAAGGTGCATTTAATGCATATTATTCAACACACCCAAATTTATTACAAAAACAATACCAACACCGTGCGCATAATCAGTATCTCACATTCTTATTGACTTTTGGAATTGTAGGTTTGTTGCTTTTTATAGTAATTGTTTTTTATCCATTATTTTATAGGCGTAAATACTTAGATTATTTTTATATCGTATTTTTTATTGCATTTGCACTTTCGCTGCTTACAGAAGATACGCTTGAAACGCAAGCAGGTGTTACCTTTTATGCATTATTTAATAGCTTGTTTTTATTTGCAAAACCTGACGAGTATTTAGATTAATACAATATTTAGCATGACTAATTACAATCATCCGATACAAATTATAAAGCAAAGTAAAATTGAAGGAAATAAATTTTCAATTTTAATTCCTAGTTGGAATAATTTAAACTATTTAAAACTTTGTATTGAAAGTATTCGTAAAAACTCCACTTTTAAACATCAATTAATTATTCATGTTAACGAAGGAAAAGATGGAACGTTAGATTGGGTGAAATCACAATCAGATATTGACTATACTTTTAGCGAAAAAAATGTTGGTGTTTGTTATGCATTAAATTCAGGTAGACAATTATTAAATACCAATTACTTATTATACATGAATGACGACATGTATGCATGTCCAAAGTGGGATGAATATTTAGCAGATGAAATTGATGCTATTGGTCATGATAATTTCTTTATATCAGCAACATCTATAGAGCCTAAAGCCCAAAGTAATTGCATGATTGAGCATAATTATGGAACTGATATCACTTCATTTAAAGAAGAAGAATTGTTAGCAGAATTTGCACAGTTGCCTATGAATGATTGGCAAGGTGCTACCTGGCCACCTAATATTGTACATAAAAATATTTGGGATAAAGTGGGTGGTTATAGTAATGAGTTTTCTCCGGGCATGTATTCCGATCCAGACTTTTCAATGAAATTATGGCTAGTTGGAATTCGATTGTTTAAAGGAGTTAGCAAAAGTAGGGTTTATCATTTTGGTTCTAAATCTGTGAAGCGAGTTACTAAAAATCCAGGGTATCACAAATTTATTGATAAATGGGGGATGACTAATAGTACGCTATCTAAATATTATTTGCGCAGAGGAGAAAAATTTGATGGTCCTTTGAAAGAGGCTAGGATACCTGTATTTGCTAGCTTTAAGAATTTTATTAAACGCTTAAGTTCAAAAAATTAGCGGTATAGTTTTTTGAGTTTTGCATATTTTAAATGCATTGCTTTCGCAGAAGACAAGCAAATAATTAATCCAGCTTTTCCATCTAAGAATCCTCTTTTGAAAATATAATCAGTTAAAAATCGATTAATGGGTTTGATGTATAAACTATAAATGCTTGCTTTTTTATGTTGACTAAATAAATCTTGTGCTGCAATCGTGCTAAATTTTTCTAATTGTTTGTCATGGTCTTCTTTTGTGTAAAAAGAATAATGTAATAAATCTCCTTTTAAAAGTCCAATCTCAGTATTAGATTTCACAATAAGTATCTCATGTAGACTTGGTCCGCCCCATACTGCGTAATTTTTATCGAATAGCCTTATTTTAGGGTCAGGGTACCAGCCACTGTAGTTAATCCATTGGCCACAATAGTTGGTTCTTCTATTTAGCTGATAGGCTTTGTTTAAAGGGGCTTTAAGCGTTTTTTGGATAGACAAAATCAAATCATCGCTTAGCGCTTCATCTGCATCTAAAGAAAGTATAAAATTATTTTTGGCCTTTGAGTTTGCAAAATTCTTTTGGTCTGCATATGAAATAAATTCTTTCTGAAAAATAATTGCATTAAATTCTTCTGCAATTTTAAGCGTTCGGTCTGTTGAATTTGAATCAACAATGATAATTTCATCTGCAATATTTTTAACAGAATTTAAACACCTGCCAATATTTCTTTCTTCATTAAATGTGATGATGACTACAGATACTTTCTCCATGAATTTTATTTTATGACACGGTAGTTTTTATATTCACCAATTCTCCATCCAGTTATATTTTCAATTAACCCAGCAACTCGATGTTTAAATTTCATTTTTTTCTTGGTCGGATCAAAATCAAACTCCCAATTTATTGCAGCAATTCTATTTTTCATTACTTCAGGATGGCTTCCTGTAAAGCGTTTTACGCCATCAACTAAAGAGTAATCGAATGCGTTTACTTTAGGAATGTTTTTTTCTACCCATTGATCGCTGTGCCATAATTTATTAAATGTTTCTGCTTTGGCTTGCTGTTTCTCCGGATGTTTTACCCATCCGTAATGGTAAACACTTGCAGCTATTTTTTTAACTCGTAATTTTCGATTATCAATTCTAAATCCTTGCGCATCTCTAAACGAACTCATCTTCGGATTATTTCTTATAATTCTAATTTCGTTTCTATACCATTTCCTTGCGGTACCGATGAAATCATAAGAACCGTAAAAATGTAAATAATTAAAAAGCAATCCTTCAATTTTTTTATCAGCAATGCATTTTTCCATTTCTGATTTAATAATGGGCAAATATTTTTCATGTACACACTCATCTCCCTGAATGTAAAAACACCAATCAGCATCTTTAGAAATGGCAGCAAATGCTTTATCTGTTTCAACGGCTAACACTCGTCCACCTTCTCTTAAACTATCATCCCATTGGGTTTCAATAATTTTAATTTTTGGAGAGTTAATAGATTGAATTAATTCGATGGTTTGGTCCTCTGATTGCCCTACTGCTACTACAAATTCATCGCAAATAGGTAATATCGAGTTGATAGCCTCCACAATTGGGTAATCGTATAAAATGGCGTTTCTGATAAAAGTAAAACCACTAACTTTCATAAATTTAGGTGTTGGCTATTTAATTTTGTTTATTTGTGGCTAATTTAGTTAAATCAATGACTAATTGGATCGAAATATTAGAGAAAATAAAATTAGGTGACTATCGTGCATTAGCTCGCGCTATAACAGGCGTTGAAAATGAGCTCGATGGCTATTTGGATTTTCTTTCTTCCATCAACATTAATCAAAACATTCCAATTATAGGCATTACCGGCCCTCCAGGTGCTGGTAAAAGCACCATCGTTAATTCGTTGATTACTGAATATACTAAGTCGAATAAGCGTGTAGCAGTTTTAGCAATAGATCCAACATCTCCATTTAATTTCGGTTCTTTATTAGGTGATCGAATTCGCATGAGCAGCCATTTTTTAGATGAACAAGTTTTCATCAGGTCATTGGCAACTAGAGGTGCTTTGGGGGGATTGTCTGCTAAGACTATTGAAATTTGCGATGTATTAAGAGCATTCCCTTTTGATGTAATAATTGTAGAAACAGTTGGTGTAGGGCAATCTGAAATTGAAATTGTTGGATTGGCTGATACAACAGTGTTAGTGCTTGTTCCAGAGGCTGGGGATGAAATTCAAGGAATTAAATCAGGCGTGATGGAGATTGCAGATATTTTCGTAGTTAACAAAGCAGACCGAGCAGGTGCAGATGCATTTGCAAATAACATTCAAAAAATAATTCACGAAAAAAATAATGATCAAAGTGCTGCAATTGTTATTAAAACAATAGCATCTAAAAACGAAGGTATCGCTGATTTAGCAAATTTGATCAATGATAGAAAATGGGAAGTTGCGGCAGAAAAAAAGAATTTATTATTAGCAGATAAAGCTTTTCGATTGATTCAGAATAAGCGTATGAAGGATATAAATAAAACAGCGCTTTTAGCAGATATTCTTGCCGCAAGCGCTGTTCCTAATTTTAATCTTTATCAGTATATAAAAAAATACTAATCAAAAAATTATTTTAATCTTTCGTTGATATCTAATCGATGTTTTCTTGCGGTATCTTTTGCAATATCATATCCCGCATCCATATGTCTGATTACTCCCATTGCAGGGTCGTTATGTAAAACTCTTTTAATTCTAGCAGCAGCTTCGTCGGTTCCATCTGCTAAGATTACCATACCGGCGTGTATAGAATAACCGATACCAACGCCACCTCCATGGTGCAACGAAACCCAACTTGCACCACCTGCAGTGTTGATCAATGCATTTAAAATTGGCCAGTCTGCAACTGCATCAGATCCATCTAACATTGCTTCCGTCTCTCTATTTGGAGATGCAACCGAACCGGTATCTAAGTGGTCTCTTCCAATAACAATTGGCGCTTTCACTTTACCTTCTGCCACTAATTTATTAAAGGCTAAACCTGCAATTTCTCTTTCACCTTGTCCTAACCAACAAATTCTAGCTGGCAATCCTTGGAATGCGATTCGCTCTTGCGCCATTTTAATCCATCTTGCCAATTCTTTATTTTCCGGAAACAATTCTAGAATTAATTTATCTGTTTCATAAATATCTTGTGGATCTCCAGAAAGTGCAGCCCATCTGAATGGTCCTTTACCTTCACAAAAAAGTGGACGAATATATGCAGGCACAAAGCCTGGAAAATCAAAAGCATTTTTAACGCCAGCTTCTAGCGCTCTACCTCTTAAATTATTTCCATAATCAAATGTAATAGCACCTTTGCTTTGCATTTCTAACATCAAATTAATATGATGTGCCATTGTTGAATAGGCATCTTTGATGTATTCATCAGGATTGTTTTCTCTAAGTTCTTTTGCTTCTGAAACGCTTATTCCTTCTGGGAAATAACCAACCAATGGATCGTGTGCAGAAGTTTGATCTGTTAATACTTCTGGAATAATATTTCTTTCTAACATGCGAGCTAATAAATCAACTGCATTACAAACCACACCAATAGAAATAGCTTCATTATTTTGTTTTGCTAAAACTGCTCTATCAATTGCTTCATCAATATCATGAATCATTAAATCAATATACCTAGTTTCAATTCTTTTTTGAATTCTCCATTCTTCCACTTCTGCAGCTAAACAAACACCTTCATTCATAGTCACTGCTAATGGTTGCGCACCACCCATTCCTCCTAAACCTGCAGTTACCGAAATGGTGCCTTTTAAAGTTCCGCCAAAATGTTTGCGTGCAACTGCAGCAAATGTTTCAAAAGTTCCTTGAACGATTCCTTGTGAACCAATGTATATCCACGATCCAGCAGTCATCTGACCATACATCATGAGTCCTTTATCTTCTAATTCGTTGAAGTAATCGAAAGTTGCCCATTTAGGAACAATTTGAGAATTAGAAATGATTACCCTTGGTGCATCTTTATGTGTTGGTAAAATACCTACGGGTTTTCCCGATTGAATCAATAAAGTTTCATCATCGTTTAAGTCTTTCAAAGCTTTTACGATTAAATAAAATGCTTCTGGGTTTCTAGCTGCTTTACCTCTTCCTCCATAAACAATTAATTCCTCAGGGCGTTCAGCTACTTCTGGATCTAAATTGTTTAATAACATTCTTAAGGCTGCTTCTTGCACCCAACCTTTGCAAGTTAAAGTGCTTCCTGTTGGGGTTTTAGTTAGCGAAAGGTCAATTTTATCTATATTTTTTTTCATTGGTAAAGGATTCATTTCTAAGCAAAAATAAGCTTTTATTATAAATAATTATTATTCAAATTTTGTTTTAATTTTGTGAAAATAATGGGAACTAAACGAATAGTTAATTGGATAATATTGTTATGGTTGATGCCCATCTTGGTATCTGCACAAATCAATATTAAAGGAATAATTTCCGATCAAAAAAACCAAGCGCCGCTCATAGGTGCTGTAATATATTTTCAAGAATTACAAAGGGGTTGCGTATCCAACGAGAATGGCTATTATGAGTTTAAAAATATGCCAATTGGTAAATACATTATTCAAGTAAAATCAATTGGTTATGAAACCATCATTCAAAGTATCAACATAAAAGATGCGGCTACGTTAGATTTTAAAATGCAGGAAACCATTTTCGAGTTACATGAAATAGTAACAACTGGCATTGGCAGATCTACTGAATTAAAGCTAAGCCCTGTCAGCATTAAATCCGTTGACAAGGACTATCTTAATTTACAAACTAGCAGCAACTTAATAGATGCTTTAAAAACAGTTCCTGGTATTTCTCAAATATCATCCGGAGTTGCAATTTCTAAACCAGTAATTAGGGGTTTAGGATACAATAGAATTTTAACATTAGTAGATGGCATTCGTCAAGAAGGTCAACAATGGGGCGATGAGCATGGTATTGAAATAGATGAGTTTGGTGTTGAAAGAGTAGAAATTGTAAAAGGACCTGGCAGTCTTGTTTATGGTTCAGATGGTTTAGCAGGAGTCATTAATTTTATTTCACCAAGTGCTATGTCTAATGGTCGTTCAGAAATAAATTATAATGCTAATTATCAAACTAACAATCAACTATTTTCAAACTCTATTTCATCAGCAGGCACAAAGCACGATTTTTCTTGGAATTTAATTGCAACGGATAAGTTTGCAAAAGATTATAAAAATGCAGCCGATGGCAGTGTTTATAATTCCGGATTTGAAGAAGAAGATTATGCAGCCATGCTAGGAATCAATAAAAGATGGGGTTACAGTAGGTTGAGCGTTTCAAATTTTGATCAAAAAGTTGGATTAGTAGAAGGAGAAAGAGATTCAATCGGTGGATTTATTAAAAACACATTGAATAGAATTAATTTACCATTTCAAAGAATCACGCATCAAAAAATAACATCAAGTACATTTATTGCACTTGCCAATTCTTCACTTAACATCGATTTAGCTTTACAAAATAATAAGCGAAGAGAATATGCAGAACCAAACATTCCTGAATTATTTTTCAACTTAACGACTTTTACCTATCATGCAAAATTCAATTTTCAAAACAAAAGAAATTGGGATATGTCAACAGGGTTAAGTGGAATGGTACAAAATAATAGCAATCTGGGTTTAGCATTTTTGATTCCTGCTTATTTACAAAACGACCTAGGCTTGTATTTTATAAGTGAAAAGTTCATCAAGCCAAATCTGTTATTATCATTTGGTTTGAGAGCAGATTACCGAAAATTAAATACGCAGAAATTACTGTTAAATGAAAATGGAGAAGTTGTTCCTATTGACAGCTTAAATTATATCGTAAAATTTAATTCACTTGCTAAAAATAGTTTTAATTTTTCTGCTGCTGCAGGCTTAAGCTATCAATATTCTGATAAATTAAACTTCAAATTAAATTTAAGCAGAGGGTTTAGGACTCCAAATGTATCGGAACTTTCCTCAAATGGAATCCACGAAGGTTCCTTTAGGTACGAATTAGGTAATGAAAATTTAAAATCAGAATTTAATCATCAATTAGATTTTGCATTAGACTATCATTCAGAACATATCAAAGTTGAATGGAGTCCATTTGTAAATTTGATCAATAATTATATTTATGTAGAGAAGCTGAAAGGTGCAAGTGGAGGCGATTCTGTGTTAGACCTTCAAGATCCAGCTCCTGCATTTAAATTCGTGCAATCAAATGCCTTTTTATTTGGCAGCGAAATATTTATAGATGTACATCCGCATCCAATTGACTGGTTACATATCGAAAATAGTTTTTCATTTGTTAACGCAATTAATTTAAAAGCTACAGACAGTACAAAGTATTTGCCTTTTATACCAGCGCCACATTACAGGTTAGATTTAAGAGGACAAAAGAAATCAGTAGGCAAATATTTTAAAAATGCATTTGTAAAAATTTCCCTAGATTACTATTCAACTCAATCGCGATTCTTTAGTGCTTATGAAACAGAAACAACAACCCCTTCATATTTTTTAATTGGTGCAGGAATCGGAGCAGATTTAAACAATGTGATCAAAGGGAAAGGGGTGTTAAAGCTTTTGCTAAGTTTAGAAAACTTAAACGACGAGGTTTATCAAAACCACCTGAGCAGATTAAAGTATGCGCCTGTTAACCCATTAACAGGCAGGCAAGGTGTTTTTAATATGGGTAGAAACGTTAGTTTAAAGTTAATTTACAAATTAAGCGATTGAAGAAAAGTTACAGATGCCTGAATGTCTATCGCTAGCACTCTATCTTCGTGATTTCTGCTCACAACATTTCTGTATGCTGTAATAACTTTTTCAATTTTATCAGATGATTTCAATGGGCGCCTAAACTCTATTGCTTGCACGGCATTTAATAATTCAATGGCTAATATTCTTTGAAGGTTTAAAATTACGCGGTGTAATTTTGTAGCAGCATTGGCGCCCATACTTACGTGGTCTTCTTGTCCATTAGAAGAAACAATGGAATCAACAGAGGCCGGTGTACATAACTGTTTGTTTTCACTTACAATAGATGCAGCAGTATATTGCGGAATCATAAATCCAGAGTTTAGTCCAGGATTTTCTACTAAAAATGCAGGTAAACCGCGGGTTCCAGAAATAAGTTGATAGGTTCTTCTTTCTGAAATATTTCCAATTTCTGCTAATGCAATGGCCATAAAATCTAAAGCTAAGGCCAATGGTTGCCCATGAAAATTACCGCCAGATATAATTAAATCTTCATCAGGAAAAACATTTGGATTATCTGTAACAGAATTTATTTCTGTTGTGATTACTTTGTTCACATATTCAATGGCATCTTTCGATGCGCCATGTACTTGCGGTACACATCTAAAAGAATATGGATCTTGTACTTGTATTTTTTCTTGTGTCGTAATTTCGCTACCTGCTAAAATTTTTAATATGTTTTTTGCTGTATCAATTTGTCCTTTGTGTGGCCTAACTTGATGAATCAAATTGTTGTATGGGTCAAGTCTACAATTAAATGCATCAATTGAAATTGCCGTAATATAATCAGCGTTAACAGCCAACTTGTTGGCTTGTATGCAAGCCCATACGCCATATGCGCTCATAAATTGGGTTCCGTTTAATAATGCTAATCCTTCTTTAGATTGCAAATGAATTTCTTCCCAATTCATCATTTTTAATAAACGCTCACCTGAAACTATTTCGTTTTGATAACTAGCTTCTCCTAAACCAATTAATGGTAAGCATAAATGAGCCAAAGGCGCTAAATCACCAGAAGCACCTAAAGAACCTTTGGTATAAATAATCGGATATATTTCTAAATTATAAAATTCAATTAGCCTTTCAACTGTTGTTAATTGCACACCAGAATGTCCATAAGCAAGTGATTGTATCTTAAGTAACAACATCAATTTTACAATCTCTTGAGGTACTTGTTCGCCAGTTCCACAAGCGTGTGACATCACTAAGTTTTTCTGTAATTGTTCTAAATCTTCTGAATTTATTTTAACATCGCATAACGATCCAAATCCAGTGTTAATGCCATACACAGGGCTTGTGCTATTCGCCATTTTTTGATCTAAGTATTTCCTGCATTTTTGAATTGCATCAACTGCAGTTTCAGATAAAGCAAGTTTTGCTTTTGAATTTAATATTTCTGAAATATTATCAATACTTAAATGTGTGTTACTTATGTAATGTGTATGCATATTTTTTGATATTAACTTAATTTTGAAATTAAGTCTTGAATAGTATATTTTTCTTGTATTCCACTAGCCATATTTTTGAAAGTTAATAGGCCTGTTTTTATTTCTTCTTCTCCAATTACAATCACATTTTCTGCACCTCTGTCATTGGCATATTTCATTTGCTTTTGCATTTTTACCATGCTTGGGTAAATTTCAGAATGAATATTTGCAGCTCTAATTGATTGCAAAATTTCAAATCCGTAATCAAATGCTGCCTGGTCAAAATGCGTAATTAAAACCCTTAAGTTTGAACCTATTTTTTCAGTAAATAAATTTAATTCTTCCAGCACATCATATATTCTATCCGCACCAAATGAAATTCCTACGCCAGTTAAATCTTTCAGGCCAAATAACCCTGTTAGGTCGTCATAACGGCCACCTCCGCCTATGCTACCCATTTGAACTTGGTTGGTAGTCACTTCAAAAATAGCACCAGTATAATAATTCAATCCTCTTGCTAAAGTTAAATCGAATTTAACATGGGCCTTTTTAATTTTACATTTTTCGAGCATTAAAAATATGCTACTCAATTCTTCGATACCTTTTAAGCCAATCTCAGAGTCTTTTAAAATCACTTTCAATGATTTTATTTTATCTTCATTCCCACCTGATAAATGTAATACTGGATTTAGTTTTGATAAGTCCTCTGCAGTAAACCCTTTTTCAAGCAATTCTTTTTCTACGCCTTCTAAACCAATTTTATCAATTTTATCAATCGCAACAGTTAAGTCTATAATCATATTAGGCTTGCCAATTATTTCAGCAATACCCGATAAAATCTTTCTGTTGTTTATTTTTATATCGAAATCTGTTAATCCAAGTTTACTAAATACTTCGTCGTACAATAAAATTAATTCCACTTCATTGATAAGCGAATCGCTGCCAACTACGTCGGCATCACATTGATAAAACTCACGGTATCTTCCTTTTTGTGGCCTATCTGCGCGCCATACAGGCTGTATTTGATAGCGCTTAAACGGAAATGTAATGTCATTTTGGTGCATGACAACGTACCTCGCAAAAGGTACAGTTAAATCATATCTTAATGCTTTTTCAGATATTTCAGCAGTTAATGCCTTGCTGTTTTTTTCGTTTAAATATTTTTCTGAACTCTTTGCTAAGTAATCACCAGAGTTCAATACTTTGAAAATTAATTGATCTCCTTCTGCACCATATTTTCCAGTTAAGGTTTGTAAGTTTTCCATAGTAGGTGTTTCAATTGCTTGAAAACCATATTTTTTAAATGCCATTCTAATGGTATCAAAAATATAGTTACGCCTTGACACTTCTACAGGAGAAAAATCTCTCATGCCTTTCGGAATTCCAACTTTACTCATGTTCGTTTTTATTTATCTAGGAAGTGATGAAAAGTATCGCTTCTTAATCCTAATCTTAAAGTTTCTAATGGTATTAATTCGTTTGGAGGAATGTTACCTAGGTTAACGTTTGCGCCAAGTAATTTTATAAACCAAGTTTGTTGCGCTTTTTGTGGCGCTTCCCACAAGATTTTTTCCGATGGAATTTTGGTCAATAATTCTTGAACCAATCCTTGTCTAACTTCGCCCGAATCTCTATAAATACCTATGTTTCCACTTTCTCTTGCTTCTGCTATTACATATGCAGATCCTGCGGCTAATTCTGCGGTCATGAGCTCTATCCATTGGTATGGTGCCATTATATTAGCTGCATCCTTAGATCCAACTTCTGAAACTACCGTTACTATTTTTGATAAGTCACTAATGTATTCGCATTTTTTTTGGTGGTCTAAAATAATAGATCCATCAGAAACTTCCGCATGTCCTAATTGAAATTTATCTAGCAATCTTTTGTAATCATCGTATTGGTTTCTGATGATGAATGCTTCGAACAATGTTCCACCAAAATAAACTGGTATTCCCGCAGCTTTATAGATGGCTAATTTTTTTTCTAAAACAGGCGTCACAAAAGAAGTTGCCCATCCTAGTTTTACAATATCAACATAAGGGCCAGAAACTTCGATGAAGTCTTCCACTTCCCTTGGGCTTAAACCTTTGTCCATGACCATAGTCATGCCATTGTTCCTAGGCTTAACAGTTCTTTCTGGTATTTGGGTTAAATGATAGTTCATAATTTAATTGATTAAATTAATTTAAAAGATGTTTGTTGATGATTTCTAAAATCACTTTATTTTCTTTTAATTGGGGTAAGTATTCAAATAGAATTTCGTGTTTACTTGCGTCAATTGCTAATCCGATTTCAAGGAAATTTATAGCATGATTATAATTGCCAGCACTAAATTGGTAGGCAACCATTCTATAATGTAATTCTGCAGCATCTGGGTTTGATTTAATTCCTTCTTGAATGCAGTCAATCGCTTCTTGTATTTTATTCTGTTCGTAATAGAGCGCAGAAAAATCTAACCATACTTCTATGTCATTTGCGGTTAGTGCTAATACTTTTTCATATGCATCTTCTGCTTTTTCAAAATTTCCTAATTTGTAATGGGAGTCGGCTAATGCAAAGAAATAGTCTGGAACAGATTGATCTAAGCTAATTGCTTTATGATAAAAGTGCAGCGACTCATAGCACCTGTCTTCAGCATCTAAAGTAACGCCAATGCCAAACCAAGCATCAGCTAAATTTGGATCTTGTTTAACAGCTTTTTTATAGTAGGCTCTAGCTTCGTCCATTTGCTCTAACTTTTCGTAACATTCACCAATGCTACAAAATGTTTCTGCCGAAGGTTGTTCAATTTCATAGGTGCGTTTATAAACCTCAATGGCTTCTTCGTAACGTTCTAAATTTGCAAGCGCATTCCCTTTATTAAAGTAAGCAGAAGCAAAAGACTCATTGATTATGATAGCATAGTCGTATGCCGCGAGTGCTTTTTCAAATAGTTCTGCTTTGGTATAAGCGTTGCCTAAATTATACCATGCTGCAAATGAATAAGGATCGTTATTGATAAATTGTAAATAGAAATTGATACTTTCTTCTGGCTTGTCTAACACATCAAAACAAAATGCCAATTCATATAGCGCATCTTGATTCTCCATGTTTTGTTCTAAACAAAGTTTTAAATAAACAATTGCTTTTTCATAATTGCCAAGATTTTCATAAGAATAAGCAAGGTGTAAATATATATCGTCTGTTTCTTCTGCAAACGCTAGCGCTTTTTCGTACTCAATAATTGCGGATTCAAACTCCTCTCTTTTTTCATAGATGCTTCCGCGCAGCATGTAAATTTCAAAATTAGAACTTTCTAATGCTTCTGCTTTTTCTAGCAATAGCAATGCTTCGCTAATTCTGTTGGTGATTGCAAATAATTGCGCTTTGCGAATAATAAATATGGCAGCAAAAACATGCTGAGATAAAGCATACTCAATAACCTGTAAAGCTTTTATAGGATCGTTCTTCTCAATAAAATAATCAATGATGCCTTCAAATGATTGCGCATCAAAAAAATATTGGTCCTTGTTTCGAACCATTTCTTCGTATCGCTCAACCGAAAACTTTAAATCTTCAGCGTCATTATATTCAAAATCTTCGTCCATGTGAATTTTGTTAAAATTATAGGAACATTCATGTCACAATTGCTTGACAATCTGTCATAAACTTGTTAAATATTTAGCAATTTTTAGCAACTTTGTAAGGTCGAATTTTTCAACACATCTCAACAACTAATTTAAATTATTGATATATAAATAGATATGAAAAAATCCTTGTTTATAAAGCCTTTTATCGCTTTTTCAGTGGTCCTGTCCCTATTCATGTTGAACAATAGTTATGCCCAAAATTATTGGCAGCAAAAGTTACAATATCAAATAAAGGTTCGATTAGACGATTCTTTGCATATGCTTTCTGGAGAAGAGCAGGTAGTATATCAAAATAATTCGCCAGAAACATTGACTTACATTTGGTTTCACTTATGGCCAAATGCCTATAAAAACGAGCAATCAGCATTTGCAAAGCAACAATTGCTGAATAAGAAAACTAAATTTCATAATGCTGAAGCAAAGGATAGAGGCTTTATTGATGATTTAGCTTTTGAAGTGAATCACCAACCTGCAACGGTCGAGTTCAACGAAGAGTATCCAGATATTTGTAAAGTATTATTGACTACGCCATTATTGCCAGGTCAATCGGTAATTATAAATACGCCATTTAAAATTAAAATCCCTGCATCGTTTTCAAGGTTAGGTCATGTAAAACAAGCCTATCAAATTACCCAATGGTATCCTAAGCCTGCTGTATTCGATCGTAAAGGCTGGCACCCAATTCCTTATTTAGATCAAGGAGAATTTTATTCAGATTACGGATCATTTGATGTGCAAATCACATTGCCTTCTAATTACATAGTTGCTGCAACAGGAAATTTAAAAACCATATCAGAACAAAATTTCTTAGACAGTTTAGCTAACATCAATTTAGACTCCATGAAATTTCACATGAATCATGTTGGTAAAATTAGTGTGAAAACTCCTGCATCTGCTAAGCAATGGAAAACCATTCGCTATGTTCAAGATAGCGTGCACGATTTTGGATGGTTTGCAGATAAAGATTTTATTGTTAGAAAAAGCAGTGTGCGTTTACCTGTTTCTCAAAGAGAAGTAAAAACATGGGTAATGTATACTCCTGGAAATAAGAAAAATTGGATCAATGGTGTCGATTATGTGAACGAAGCAATTTATAATTATTCATTATGGAATGGAGAATATCCTTACAATGCATGTACCGCTATTGATGGTGCATTGAGTGCAGGCGGAGGAATGGAATACCCTATGGTTACTGTAATTGGTGGCGTGAGTAGTCCAAAAATGTTAGAAACGGTTATTGTGCATGAAGTAGGACACAATTGGTTTTATGGAATTTTAGGAAGTAATGAAAGACAACATGGCTGGATGGACGAAGGCTTAAATACTTTTTATGAACACCGTGTTACAAAAATGTTGAGTAAAAAGAATTTAATGTTACAAGATTCTGCTTCAGCAGCAGTAACAAAATTCTTTGATCTAAATGATTACCCTCAAGGTTACGAAAATTATTTAACCTACATGATTGCTGCATCAAGGAATCAAGATCAAGCAATCGAAACCCCTTCTGAAAAATTTACACAAATAAATTATGGTGCAGTAATGTATACTAAATCAGGTTTGGTGTTTTATTATTTACAAGAATATTTAGGGTTAAAAGTTTTTGATTCAGCGATGCATGTTTATTTTGACAGATGGAAATTTAAACACCCTTATCCAGAAGATTTAAAAGCGGTATTAGAAGAAGTGAGTGGTAAAAAATTAGATTGGTTCTTTGATCATTTAATCAATACGGCTGAACCTATTGATTTTAAACTAACAGGGCTTTTGAATGCTAAAGATCAAGTTGGCTTGAAAGTTGAAAATCGCTCCGGTTTTGAAGCTCCTGTTTTTGTTTCATCTTTAGATCGTAAAGGAAATATTTTAGAAACATTTAAAACTGAACCTTATTTAGGTACCAAAGTAATTTACTTTGATAAAAACAATGTGTCGAAATTTAAAATTGATCCATTGTATGTGATTCCAGAAATTAAAAGAAATAACAATACCTTAAACAAAGGTGGTTTGTGTAAAAGCACGGAGCCCATTAAATTGCAATTTTTAGGCTCAATCACCAATCCGAATAAAACACAAATATTTTATACGCCAATTTTAGGTTATAATAATTATGATAAATGGATGCCAGGTCTAGCTATTTATAATAGTATTTTTCCTTTTAAACAATTTGAATACCAACTTGCGCCAATGTATTCTACTCAACATAAAGAGTGGAATGGATTAGCGAAAGCCGCGTATCACAGCTATCCTAGCTTTGCGCAAGAAGTAACCTACATGGTTAACTTCGCAACTTTCAATACAAATGATCGTTCTAACGATATGCTTTCGGTTATGCATAATGACAAATTTTCAAAAGCTAGTTTCAACCTAGATTTTGAATTTAAACAAGCTTCTTTACAAAGTAAGTTTCGTCAAAAGTTAAGTTACCGAATGGTCCATACAAATATTGCAACTACCTACGGAGATGCAAGCACGGTAATAAACAACAAAACACAAGATTTTCACATCTTGAATTTTAATGCAAGTAATAGTGCAATACAATTACCGCATTCAATAGAGGCGCGTTATGAATTTTCAAATAATTTTAAAACACCTTATCATAAATTTTCAGGAACATTTGCAGCAACAATTCCTTACCAATCACTAAATAAAGGATTAAATATTCGTTTGTTTGGTGGTTACAGCACTGCTAAAGCTGACAATTTTAGTGGGGTTGGATTGTTCTCTGTTTCTGGAGATAATGATTATTTGTACGATCAGGTTTATACCGATAGAAATAGTGCAAAATATTTTTATGTACAGGAGGGTGGTTTCAAAGCTAATACGAGTTTAGCAAATGCAAGTGCTATTTTAGCCCTAAATCTAAAAGCGCCACTTCCAATCAAGTCGCCAATAGGCATTTTTGCAGATGCGGCTTATTTGCCTAATTATTTTGACACCGAAAATAGGTTTAATTATGCTGCTGGTATTTATTTGCCAATTATCAATGATTTAGTGGAAGTGTATATGCCTTTTTATGTTTCTACTTTTGAAAAAGGATCTTTAACTGGAACATCAAAACCAAACTTTAAAAATCAAATTAGATTCATGATTAATTTGACTAATTTGCAGCCATTAAATTTGCTAAGAAAAATATCTATATAAATACCTATGAAAAACATTCAAGAAGTAATTCAAAACTTAGGCATTAAAGCTGAAAACAATGGAGCAGCAACAGGTGCTGTTTGGTTTCAAACAAATGGAACCGCAATTGAATCTTATTCACCAGTAGACGGAAAATTAATTGCAAAGATTAATCAAGGCACTGCCGCTGATTATGAAAAAATAATGCAAACTGCTACTGCTGCATTTGTTAAATGGAGAAAAATACCTGCACCACAAAGAGGCGAGGTTGTTCGTCAAATTGGAAATGCATTGCGCGAACAAAAAGAAGATTTAGGAATGCTTGTTTCTTACGAAATGGGTAAAAGTTATCAAGAAGGTTTAGGTGAAGTGCAAGAGATGATTGACATTTGCGATTTTGCAGTTGGCTTGTCTCGTCAATTACATGGTTTTACCATGCACAGCGAAAGACCTATGCACAGAATGTATGATCAATACCATCCACTTGGAGTTGTTGGTGTAATTTCTGCGTTTAACTTCCCAGTTGCAGTATGGGCTTGGAATGCAATGCTTGCAATGGTTTGTGGAGATGTGGTAGTTTGGAAACCGAGTTCAAAAGTAATGTTATGTGCCATTGCTACGCAAAACATTGTTGCTAAAGTTTTAGCTAATTGCAATGTGCCTGAAGGCGTAATTAATTTAATTGCTGCAGGTTCATCATATGTAGGTGACCAGTTTTTAGAAGATAAAAGAGTGCCATTAATTTCTGCTACAGGTTCTACCAAATTAGGAAAAAGAGTTGGTAGAATTGTTGGTGAAAGATTGGGCAGAAGTTTATTAGAATTAGGTGGAAACAATGCAATTATTATAACAGAACACGCCGATCAAGATATGGCTTTGAGAGCGGTATTATTTGGAGCAGTTGGTACTGCAGGTCAAAGATGTACTTCTACTAGAAGATTAATTATCCATGAAAATGTATATGAGGCTTTCAAAGCAAAATTACTAAAGGCCTATGCACAAGTAACCATTGGAAACCCATTAGACGCAAGTAATTTAGTTGGTCCATTAATTGACCAGTCAGCTGTTGATAGCTTCACCCATGCAATTGCAGCAGTGAAAGCAGAAGGCGGACAAGTAATTTTTGGCGGAGAAGTTTTAGCTGGCGCCGGATACGAATCGGGTTGTTATGTAAAACCATGTATCGCAGAGGCTAAAAATGAATTTAAAATTGTACAAGAAGAAACATTCGCACCAATTTTATATATCATGAAATACAAAACAATAGATGAAGCCATTGCAATGCACAATAATGTGCCTCAAGGCTTGTCTTCTGCCATATTTTCTACCAATGTTTTAGAAACAGAAAAGTTCTTATCGCAAGAAGGTTCTGACTGTGGTATTGCCAATGTAAATATTGGTACTTCAGGTGCAGAAATTGGCGGTGCGTTTGGTGGTGAAAAAGAAACAGGTGGTGGACGTGAGTCGGGCTCTGATGCTTGGAAAGTCTATATGCGCAGACAAACCAATACAATTAATTACGGTACTGAGTTGCCATTAGCACAAGGAATAAAATTTGATTTTTAAAGTATCATTCAATAAATAAAAAAGGCAGAAGAAATTCTGCCTTTTTTATTTATAACTGACTTTGTAACCTTTGAACGAGTAAAATAATTATTCTTTTATTCATTCCGGAAATATCCTCTTGATAAATGACAAACTCTTCTTCTGTAAAAAGTGCCACAATCATTCCGACTAAAATATTCTTTAAAGTTAAATTCTTTTTTAGTCTTTCTTCAATCATCGTTGCCCTATCTCTACTACCTTTAGGAAGGTCAATGTTTCCTAAATCTTTTAAGAAATAAGCAATAATCATTTCGTTCTGCAACTTTGCAATTGGTCTTAATGTTTCATTTTGAAATCGCTCAGATGCTGAGCTATCGAGGCTTTTGTCGTAAACTACTTTCGGCCTAATTTTAATCATTAGTTCAGATCTCGTGCTCATATTATTATTTTAAATAAATTAATTTGATGAATTCCAGATTTCCCAACTGGCTTCGGCTTGATTGATTAACATTGCTTTTCCGTTTTGTACTTGTGCACCTGCGGCTTTTGCTTTTTTCATTAAAGCTGTTTCTTCCGGATTATAAACTAAATCAAATATTAAATGTTCAGTAGTCAGATACGCAAATGGAAAAGCTACATGTTCGTTTATATTTGGAAAAGTTCCCAATGGGGTACAGTTTATAATTAACAAATGATTCTCAATGATGTTTTCATTTAATTCATCATAGGAAATGTGGTGTAAACTTTCATTCGTATTTCTACTAACCAATTGAAAAGGTACTTGGTGTTTTGATAGTACATACTGAACTGCTTTAGCAGCACCTCCGGTGCCAAGTACAAGTGCGCAAATGCCTTGTTTTGCTAGTGTTTCAAGGATGCATTGCTCAAAGCCTTGGGCGTCTGTATTATGTCCTATCCATTTGCCATCTGCTTTGCATTCAATTGTATTGACTGCGCCAATTGCCTGTGCAGTTTCACTCAAGCCATCTAAATATGGAATGACGGTTTCTTTATAGGGGAAGGTGACATTTAAACCCGCAATTTTGTGCTTAGAATTTTTAAGTGCTAAAATCCCCTCGATATTTTCGAGGGGAAATAGTTCATAACAAGTATCAAGAATATTTTCTACTTTAAATTTTTCATTAAAGTAGTTTGGGGAAAATGAATGTGTTAATGTTTTTCCAATTAATCCGAATATTCTCATGATGGAAAATTTAAATTATAAATTTCCAACCATGCTTTCTGGTTTTACCCATTCGTCAAATTGAACATCTGTTAATAAGCCTAATTCAATTGCTGCTGCTTTTAATGTTTTATTTTCTTTATGGGCTTTCTTTGCAATTTTTGCAGCGTTATCGTAGCCAATGTGCGTGTTTAATGCAGTTACAAGCATTAGCGAATTATCAAGATTCTTCTTAATATCTGCATAGTTTGGCTCTATTCCTATTGCACAATTATTATTGAAAGAAACACAAGCATCACCAATTAGCCTTGCAGAATGTAAAACATTTGCTGCGATTAATGGTTTGAAAACATTTAATTCAAAGTGACCAGTTGCGCCACCAATACTTACCGCAACATCGTTGCCAATAACTTGAGCACAAACCATGGTTAATGCTTCTGGTTGAGTTGGATTTACTTTACCCGGCATAATAGAAGATCCAGGTTCGTTATCAGGAATAATGATTTCTCCAATTCCACATCTTGGTCCTGAGCTCAACATGCGAACATCGTTTCCAATTTTCATTAATGCTACCGCTGCACGTTTTAACGCGCCAGATAATTCTACCATAGCATCATGTGCTGCTAAAGCCTCAAATTTATTAGGTGCAGTAACAAATGGTAATCCAGAAATTTCTGCAATTTTTTTAGCAACTAATTCTGCATATCCTTTTGGTGCGTTTAATCCTGTACCAACCGCTGTACCGCCTAAAGCTAGTTCACTTACCATTTCTAATGCATTGTTGATTGCACGAATGCTATTGGTAATTTGTTGTGCATATCCCGAAAATTCTTGCCCTAAGGTAAGTGGAGTAGCATCCATAAAGTGTGTTCTTCCAATTTTCACAATGTCTTTAAAAGCAATTGCTTTAGCCGAAAGCGTATCACGCAATAATGCTAAACCTGGTATAGTTATTTCTACAGCTTGTTTGTAAGCAGCAATGTGCATTGCGGTAGGGTAAGTATCATTTGACGATTGAGATTTGTTTACATCATCATTTGGATGTAAAGCTTTATGTTCATCATTCAGCTGACCGCCTTTAATTACGTGACCTCTGTTAGCAATTACTTCGTTTACATTCATATTGCTTTGTGTACCCGAACCTGTTTGCCAAATTACCAATGGAAATTCTTCATCTAATTTGCCGTCTAGAATTTCTTCACACACAGTTCCAATTAGCGCCGCTTTATCGGCAGCTAAAACACCTAAATCTTGATTAGTTAATGCAGCCGCTTTTTTTAATATCGCAAATGCGCGTATGATTTCTAACGGCATTCTATCTGCAGGGCCACCGATTTTAAAATTTTGTAATGATCTTTGTGTTTGTGCAGCCCAATATTTATGAGCGGGAACTTGTACTTCACCTAGGCTGTCTTTTTCTATTCTGTATTCCATGGTATTTGAATTTTGTATTCACAAATTTAACTTTTTCGCTCGTTTTTTTTGACAGTATTTATAGAGTTTTTCATAATTGTGGATAATTCATTCTTATTATAGCCGTTATTAGGGTTTACATTTGTTTGTTTTTGGAAAGTCACGCTATTCCAAGCTTAATTTAAAATGATATTTATGAAGATGAAATTATTGCGATTATTAACTGTACTTTTTATTTTGTCAACAGCTGCATCAGCTGCACCTAAGAAAGAATTTCTTGGAGTAAAATTTGACAGAGATTTATTAAACAGATTTATTCCTGTATCAAAAAGAAAGTATTTGAAAATGCAAAGTTTTCGTGATTCAATTCAACGCGATTTAAATGTTGAATTAATTAAAAACGATAGCTTAATGAAATTGGTAAAATCAAAAAATGATACCATTTCTAATTTACAAGATGAATTGGCTTTATTAAAAGAAAAGCATGCTAATTTAACAGCTCAGTATAATACATTATCTGAAAACTATAAACAACTAAGGGCAAATAGTTCAGATGAGATTAAGAAATTAATTAAAGACTTAGAAGCTGCACAAGCAAACTTAGCTGCACGTGAAAAAAGATTACAAGAAGTAGAAGACGCAATGAAAAAACGCGATGACATGGTTAATTCATTGCGAGATAAATTAGCTAAGGCTTTGCTAGGATTCAACAAGAGCGGGCTTTCTGTTAATATTAAAGACGGAAAAGTATATGTTTCATTGACTGATAAATTATTGTTTAGCACGGGAAGTATTGAAATAGATCAAAGAGGTCAAGAAGCATTAGTAGAATTGGTGAAAGTTTTAAAAACGCAACCAGATATCAATGTATTAGTTGAAGGTCATACAGACAACATGAAAGTATTTAACCTTGGTCAAATTAAAGACAACTGGGATTTGAGTGTTTTAAGAGCTACCTCAGTGGTAAGATTCTTAACTGAAAACCAAAACTTAGATCCATTAAGAGTGAATGCTTCTGGTCGTGGTGAATACTTGCCTATTGAGAAATCAAATGCAGCTGAATCTAGAAGTAAAAATAGAAGAATTGAAATTATCTTAACACCAAAATTAGACGAATTGTATCGTATGTTAAATGACGATTCAAAATAAACAATAGTATATCTCAATCATAAAAAAAGGCTGCAAATTTGCAGCCTTTTTTTATGAATTTTTTTAAAATGGACTTACTAAATCTTTAAACTTAGGTAATAAATAGTCCTTTTCTGAAATGTACTTTCCTTCCACTTTCCAGTCAATTGCAAGTGTTTCATCGTTGAAACAGATGCCGCCTTCTGAAGCTTTATGGTAGTAATTAGAGCATTTATAACAGAATATAGTGTGGTCGGCTAAAGTGGAGAAACCGTGGGCAAAACCAGGTGGAATCCAAAGCTGTAAATGGTTTTGGTCATTTAGTTCAATAGAAAAAGATTGGCCATAGGTTGGAGAATCTTTTCTAATATCAACTGCTACATCAAGTACCGCACCTTGTAAAACGCGAACTAGTTTTCCCTGTTCAAATGGAGGAGCTTGAAAGTGTAATCCTCTAATGGTTCCTTTCTGTGATAATGACTGATTGTCTTGAACCAGCGTCAAGTCTATTTGTTGGTCCTTAAAAAAGTCTGCACGAAAACTTTCATAAAAGTAACCGCGATCGTCTTTCCATACTTTAGGTTCTATTACTAATAAACCAGCAATTGGGGTGGTAATTATTTTCATGAAATTATTTCTAAAATAGTTCGGAATGCGGCAAATCGGTTTGCGTATTTATTTTGATGATCCGCTTGTAAGGCAGGCGCAAAATTTGTTTGGTACTCTTTTAATTTTTCCATTGAAGGAGCAACATATTGAAATGAATAAGTGATTCCTTCTTGAGGCGGATCTAATAATCTCAATATTTTGTTGCTACTGAAACAGCCAGTGTTTAATACTTCTGGCACATGCACTTCTTTCATCCAGCTAAGCCATTCGTCATGAATTTCTGGATCTATGTTTACGGTTACGCTATATAAAATCATATGCTAAAGTATTAAAAAAAATTATAATTCGTCGCCTCTCCATTTGCGATAAAGTCTGCGTGCCTCTACAACATATAAACTTCCAGGATTTTCGTTGATTAATTTTTGCAAATATTCCATGCCTCTTTTTCGATCATTCATGATTATGCCATAGGTTGTTGCAATACAGAATAAGGCATCATCTGCCCAAATGCCATCTGCGTATAGCGAAACGATTTTATTTAGTTTATCTATTGCCGCAAGGGTGTCATTCTTTTTTAAATCAATTTGTGATTTAGTCCATAAAATATCATCTGCCAATTCATGACCAGGGAAAAGTAAATTAATACTATCTAAAACAGCATTGGCTTTAACGTATTGGCGTTGAATAATCAATAAATCTGCTTTTGCATATAAAGACAATGCAGCTGTATTCGAATCTAAATTTGTATTGTCTGCAATCAATAGGCTAAGATTTATCGCATCGTTCGCTATAAGCTGACTCGTAGAAGACTTTAAAATATCCAATTGAGATTTTGCCCATTCAAATTCGGATGTATAATAGGCAAGTTGAGCGTTTTTAAATTTCGCCATTTGTCCAATAGGCTCGTCTTTATTCGCTTTGTCAACTTGACCGTAAAGCAAAGCGGCTTCCCAAACTTCTCCAGTCATTAAATAAATATCACCTAGCAAGAGCTTGCATTCGTTTAAGAAGTTAGGCTTCCCAATTTGATCATCTAGTATTTTTTCTAAAACAGCACTTGCTAAAATCGGATCTTGTAAATAGTATGCAAGTAAATCTGCATATGCTTTTCTTGCAATTGCTGACCTGTTGCTTCCTTCATTTAATTGAATGTAGCTTTCAAATAATTGTTTTAGATAAAGGAGTTTGGCAGGTTCATTTGTAATTTTTATTGCTTGTTTTTTTTGCAATAAAAGCAGATTTAGTTTAGAATTTGCGAGCAACTCGTTATCAATCCCTTTAGAAATAATATATTGATATGCTTTGATTGCTATATCAAACGCTTCGTTTTCGGCACATATAGCAGCATAATTAAAAACATCTTCTCCTTCGTTGTGTCTGATATTATCAATAGCGATAGTTTGAATAAGACCAGCATCAAAATCTTTTAATTGCACATAAACCCAGCAGAGCAGTTCATTATAAAAACTAAAATTCGGATTGATTTGAGATTTTTTCAATAATACATTACGCAGAATTTGCAACTCTTTCTCCTCTGTAAGGTAATCTTTAAAAGCATTTTGTGCTTGTTGAACAGAAATTAAACCCGATTGAATAAAATTTAATTGTTCTTCAATTATTGCAGTTTTATTATTTTGAATAAAATAAACTTTCGCTAATTCATTGTTAAATAAGCTAGGATTGTTTTGCTTTAGTCTTTGTTCTTCAATAATTGTTTTTATATAATCTAATTCGTTGATATCAAAAAAGAGGTCAACTAAACGGCTTACATTTTCTAAATTATCGCCCACATAATGAACAGATTTTTCAAATTCTTTTTCAGCTTTTTTCTCTAGTTTCTGAGCTAGATATAATCGCCCTAAATCGAAATGATAAATCGCATTTGGGTAATTATTTTTAGGTCTTTTTTTAATAGTTTTCTCTGCCTTTTCAAATTGTTTGTTTTGTAACAAGGTGCTTACAAATAGCCTATAGTTTGATTCATTAGCGGGCTCTTTTGAGTATATTTGTTCCAATAAAACAATTGCTTTATCGGTCTCTCCATTTGACAGGTATTGTTTAGCTAACAATTCATCATTTTGAGACTGGCTATTGGCATGAAGCCCTAGCAATAACATCGCAAAAAGTAAAAGAAGTTTAGCGTTTTTCATAATGGCTAATTTATGAAAATGTTATAGATTTAACTAAATCAATTGTTTTTATAATTTTAAAATTAAGTCAATAGATGAAGAATAATAACCCTGCATATAGAAGGAACTTTGCCCTTATTCCTATTTTCATTGTAGTATTGACCATTACCTTTTTAATCGCGCTTTTTTTTGGCTATAATTTTACGCAAAAGGTAGTGGAGTCTCAATTTGCAACTAATAAGGTTGAAGTTTTAGAAGAAACGCTTCAGCCCTATAATGATTTAGTTTTTAATAAAATACCAAAAATTTCTATACATAACGGATTCTTAAATCAGCAATCAATTATTAAAATTGCTAAGAATTTTTTTAAGACAGACTCCTTTATAAAGTCTATTACGTTTTATGATATCAATGTTGGGAATATGCCTATTGAAGACGGTTTCAAGCAAGAGAAACTTGCAATTGGCGTTAATGCAATTTACAAGATTGATCAATTAAATCAGAAAACAGCTAAGTGTTTATTTAGGACTCATCAATTCGGTGATTTTAGTGGAACAGATGCGAATAATTTTACGAAGTGTGTTTTAAAATACGCAGATTTCATTGGCAACTACGATTCAACTACGGCTATATCGGTCGATCAAATATTTAAATCATTTTATACTTTCAACGATAAGCAAATCACATTCATCAACGTTCCTTCTGCTGCAGACATAAAAATATATCAAGCAATCAGCAAATTAGATGTGCCTGTGTCCGTTTCTTTCGATCAAGACATGTTGACATTTGAATTAGATCCAGATCGATTGCCAATCATTAATAATAGTCCAAGTTTGTATGAGCACATTTATGTAAAGCCTGTAACCTACGACTCGTTAGCGAATGATAAACATTACTTGACTACTAGCATTGCTTTATCAGGTGCATTTTCAGGATATCAACTTTATTTTATTTCTTCTAAATCGTTTTTTTCTAATAGGGTAAGAATGCTCTTTGCGCCTATTGCAATTGGAATTGCGGCGTTCTATATTATTATGTTGGTTATTGCTGTTCTTATTTACAGAAACCTCAGCATCAATTCTAAACTTTATAAATTACAATATGATTTTTTAAATAATTTAACGCATGAATTTAAAACACCTGTAAGTGTAATTAAAATTGCGGCAAATAACATGAAGTCTAAAGCGGAACTTACCTTGAAAGAAAAAGATTTATATGTTAGGATTTTAGATGAAGAAGCGGATAAATTAAATGATTTAATGAATAAGCTACTTTCGCTAACACAACTTGAAAATCGCTCTTTACAGGTGAGCATACAAGAAATTCATTTATCAAATTTGATTTCAGAATTAATAGATGCTTATCAAATTAAATACCCAGACTTTAAAATTCAATATGAGTTGAATGGCCTAGATGTTATTTATTCTGATAAAGTTTTATTGATAAGTTTATTTCAAAATTTATTTGACAATGCTTATAAGTATTCACAACCACAGCATCGTGAATTAAATATTATTGTTGCGCAAAGAAAACAAGAGATTGTTTTTAGGTTCATTGACAAAGGAATTGGCATTCCAAAAAATGAACAAAGGAATGTGTTTAAGAAGTTTTATCGAATTGAAAACCAATTTAATCAGAATGGAAGTGTTGGTATCGGTTTATCATTTTGTAAGGAAGTTGCGAATTTTATGGACGGTGATATAGCTGTAAAAAGCGAATTAGGCCTTGGGTCTGAATTTATCGTCACTTTGCCACTCAATTATAATGAGCTTGTTACAAAAAGCTAACCATTTATATTTTATTTTTGTCAAATAAAGCTATGGACATAAATCAAGTTAAAATTGCAGTCATCGAAGACGATGAAAATATGCGTTTATTAATCGCACAAAGGTTAATTGCCGAAGGTTTTCAAGTTATAGAAGCAGCTGACGGTAATACAGCAGAATCATTAATTCTAACAGAGCAACCACATATTGTATTATTGGACTGGATGCTTCCTGGAAAATCTGGTATGGATGTTTGTACTTCAGTTAGACAGCAGGATTATACAGGAATTGTCATCATGGTTACTGCAAAGGCGCAAGATATTGACAAAATAGATGCCTATCACTTTGGCGTTTCAGACTATATTACAAAGCCATTTAACATGGAGGTGTTGATCGCACTTTTAAATAATAAAGTCAATTACATCATGAATGCTGAAAAGTCTGATGTAATAAAGTTTGCGAATATGGAGCACCATCCAAATACGCATTTGTTGATGAGAGAGGGTAAAAAAATTGAGCTCACAATTTTAGAAAATAGAATATTACTTTACTTCTTAAAGCACCGAAACAAAGTAATTAATCGTGAAGAATTGATGTTGGTAGTTTGGGGATATAATTCAGATGTAAATACCAGAACATTAGATATGCACATTGTTAGGTTGCGTAAAAAAATTGAGGTTAACCCTGAAATGCCTTTATTTGTTCAGACGGTAAGAGGCATTGGTTATAAGTTCGCAATAGCTTAATTAAAAAATACTACTTTTCTTTTTGATTTTTACGTAGGTAAATTCTTCTTTTGAATTTGATCCATCTACTTCGCCTTCAATTTTAGCGTACAAAGAATCTTTGCCTTGTTTTTTGTAAACTATTAATTTAGGGTAATCATTGTCTTCATTTTCAAAAACGCTACTAGAATCGTTTTGAGTCATCACAAATTCAGCAGTATCTATTTCGTTTACCGCTAATTCATAGGTAATTGTACCTGCTCTTTCTTTGATGTTTGAGATTTCCGAAAACGTAGTGTCTCCTTCATTTGAGATACTAATTGCATGGCCAATAAATGTAGAGTCATTGGCTTTTGTCCATTCCTCAATTAGTACACCATCTGCCGAATGGCTTTCCCATTTTCCAAGCATCCATTTCAAACTCTTTATAGAGTCTTTTCTTTCTGGCGCACATGCGCTTAAAATGCTTAAGCTGTATAGAATACAGGCGCCACCAATGATTGATTTGTTTTTCATAATCTTCTACCTACAATATTAAATAAATTTTTCCAATCCAAACAATAAATGCTTGACTTATCAAAATGCCATCTAATAAAACTTGGTAATACCATTCACCTTTTTCCCATGGGTATTTAAAAATTAACCAATAGCTATAAATCAAGTTCAAAAGTAAAGCAACTACTATAGGCCATTCAATAAAATAAACTAAACTAATGGTAGAGATAAAATAAATTAACATCAGTCTATTCAATAGTTTTTTTGTTTGCTTTGGGCCAATTAAAACTGGAATAGATTTTAATTTTTCTAATGTGTCTTTGAAATAATCTTTGATATCAAATTTTAAACTAACTATACTTATCAGCAATGCACTATTTATAAAAAACAATATTAAGATCAGCGGATTTATTTTAAAATATAATAAGGGAAAAATAACTGTACTAGCAGACCAGACAAATACGATCACAAAAAGTTTCATGAATTTTGCTTCTCTTATCCTGTAAGTGCCATTTTTATTGAATTTGAAAGGGTAGTTGTAACTTATAGCTATAATTCCTAAAAGCGTTATTAAAATCATTTGAGCTACTTTAAAACCTAGCGCTAATTTAAAAAGCGAAATAATTTCTAATAACAAAATAAAGTTTTTCGTCCTCCACCTGTTCTGAAAAATTGAAATTTTAAAAGATGAAAAATCTTCTGAAATTAAATAAATGAAGTTTGTCGCAATAAATACAAATAGGAGTATTGGAATATTAAATGGTATTCTGAATATCAAATATGTCAACAAAACTTGACTCGATGCAGCAAAAGCGATTAATATTTTGTTTTTTTTAAAAAAGCTAGCAATGGCTTGGGTAAGCATTATTAAGCGCTTTTTAATTCGAAAATAGTAATCTCAGGCAATATGCCAATTCTTCCAGGATATCCTAAAAAGCCATATCCAACATTGACGTAAAGTTTTTGCTTTTCTTGTTGATATAAGCCTGACCATTCTGGATATACAAATTGAGCTGGGCTCCATTGAATATCACCAAATTCAAAACCAACCTGCATTCCATGGGTATGTCCTGCAAACATCATGTCAATAGCTGGATATTCTTTCACCACTTGTGCTCTCCAATGGCTTGGGTCGTGGGATAAGAGTAGTTGCACCTCTTCTTTTTCAATTCCATTAGTGGCTAAGTCTAATCGACCTTTTTTAGGGAATCGTTTAGAAGAACTCCAATTTTCAACCCCAATAATCGCGATAGATTCGTTTCCAACTTTTATTCTTCTATTCTCGTTTCTTAATAGATCCCAACCAAGTCTTTCATGGACTTTTACTAAATCAGCTAAGTTTTGATTTTTAGCAGCAAGGCTAGGCCATTGTTTGTAGTCGCCATAATCATGATTACCAAATATTGAAAATACACCAAGCGGCGCTTTAATTTTATCAAAAACATTCATGTAATCAGCCATTTCTTTTGTCTGATCATTTACAAGGTCACCGGTAAAAAATATCGCATCACATTTTTCTGCATTTAACATTTCTACTCCACCTTTAACAGCTAATTTATTATCAAAACTTCCAGAATGAATATCTGAAATTTGTCCAATTTTAAAACCATCAAATGCTTTTGGTAAATTAGGAAGGTATATTTTTTTGCGCTTTATTTTATAGTCATATACATTATTTGATAAAATCCCAAAATTCAACGCTACAAAGGGTAAGCCAGCCATAACCATTCCTGTTTTGCTCAAGAATTCAGACCTTGAAATGGTATTATTATTTTTGTTTTCTAAAACGTCTTCAATTATTTTTTGCTCTTTTTTAGTTTTTAGATATAACCAAGCAGATAATCTTTTGATGTCATCAATTAGAAAAAACGGGACAGCAAATAATTTACTAAAATAGTGAATAAAGAACCATACAAATAGTGTTGTTCTTAATCCTCTGCTGATAGAAAAATAAATACCTAAAAACACTCCAGAAATTGTAAAGGCAACAACTAGCCAATAAGCCAAAACAAAACGGTTATTTCTCTTGATTTTTTTTGGATTAAATGTAGATTTAATAGCCGAAAGCACATAAAAATCAACACCTATCAAACATATACAAACGATGATTAAGCCTAATATTCTATTCTCCATTTTTGATAATTTAACAAATTGTATTGTATATGGTTTTTGGAATGCTAAATTTACATTATATCAAGAATAAATTCATGCGTATTCAACAAACATTTTTTATATCGTGTTTTCTGTTTTTTATTTCATTAGCTACTGTGTTAAATGCACAACCAGCAGTAAAGAAAATCAATTTGGTACTTGAAAATCAAAGAATTGCATGGAATGAAGGTAATTTAAAAGCTTATATGGAAGGCTATTGGCACTCAGACTCTTTAGTTTTTATTGGCAAAAGTGGACCAAAATATGGTTGGGAAAACACATTGAATAATTATTTAAAGTCCTATCCCAATCGAAACGCTATGGGAGTTTTAGATTTTGGTAATTTAAAAGTGGAATTGATAACAAGCAAATGTGCGTTTGTAAGTGGTTCTTGGAAACTCACGAGAACAAACGATATATTAAGCGGATATTTCACTTTAATATTTAAAAGAATAAAAGGCAAATGGGTTATTGTTTCTGATCATTCAAGTTAATATGAAATATAATCAAAAATTACTTTTTTACTTTTTTGCCGGTTTATACTTGCTATTAACATTTGCATGTCGTAACCATATTTTCTTTGGAGATATGGTGCAGTTTGCCTCAAGGCATCCCCATTTTTTCTTGGAAAATAATTTTAATACCATATACCTGCCGAACAATTTAGACAGTGGGCATCCACCGCTTTTCGGTATTTACATTGCTTTTACTTGGCTTTTATTTGGGAAATCATTAATTGTATCACATTTTGCAATGGTCCCTTTTTTATTAGTCATTGCATACCAAGTGCCTAAATTACTAAGCCGTTGGTTAAGTGGAACTAATTTATTTTTCGCATCGATATTAATTTTAATTGAGCCAACACTTTTAGCTCAATCTTTGTTGGTCTCTCCTGATGTGGTATTAATGGCATTATTCATTACAGCGATTAATTTATATTTAGATAAAAAGTATTATTTGCTCGCATTTATTTTAATTCCATTGGGCTTAATTTCTTTAAGAGGCATGATGGTTTTGTTCGCAGCTTTTTTATCTATTGTATTAAGTAATTGGAAAAGTTTAAATTTTATCAATGAACTTAAGCAAACCATTTTATATTTTACACCAGCTGTAGCCATCGCTTTCACATGGTTGTATTTACATTATCAGCATAGTGGTTGGATTGGATTTCATTCAGACTCACCGTGGGCTTCTTCGTTTCAGAGGGTTTCAAGCTTTCAAATGCTAAAGAACGCTTTTTTATTTGCATGGCGATTGGTTGACTTCGGAAGAATTGCATTACTAATATTGGCAATTGTATTTTTTTGGAAAGGCCAAAATATTTACAAATCAAATCGTAGCTTGACTATTGCAATACTCGTTTTCATTGTTGTATTTGCAATGAATACTTTATTTGCAGATGGTTTAGTCGGACATCGTTATTATTTGCCAATTTATTTTTTGATGCTATTATTTGTTTTGAAAAACAGCTCAATTGTATTTCCCAATCATCAGTTTTTAACTTTTTTAATAATATTTAGTTCTTTCTTAATTGGAAGTATTTTAGTTTATCCTAAAAAAGTAGCAATGGGTTGGGATGCAACACCAGCGCATATCCCGTATTATTGCTTAAGAGCAAATGCGATAGATTTTCTAAATGAAAAAAATATTCCACTAGCAAAAGTTGCTTCAGGATTTCCTAATTTAGATTCAAGAGAAATATTAGAATTAAATGGAGATACTAGTAGGTTTATATCTTATGCGGATAGCAATTCACAATATATTTTATATTCCAATATTTTTAATTTCCCTGATGAATTAATAGATCAAATTGAGTGTATCAAGCCAATCTATTATCAAAAATCTGGTGGCGTATTTATTGGAATATATCCTTTAAAATAATTATTATTTTTTTGTCGTTTGCTTTATAGCAATTACATATTTTAAGACAGCGTCTGTTTGCGCTGCAGTTAAATATGCTTTTGGCGCCATATCATCAATTATTTTTCTCCACCTTAATTCACCATAATCATTAATGTCATTTGCTACATGGCAATTGATACAGGCACCAGCAGTAAAAATGGTAAATCCTTCCATCAGTGTTTCCATTTTCACTTCGCCTGTTGTATTTTGTAAAGCTGCTAAAGTTGCCTCTGTAGGTTTATATATCCTTGCGGCAGGCTTAACATATCCAAAGTTGTTGTTAAAATTATTATAAGTGTTATTTGCTGCAGGTACTTCTTTCTTTACAGGTGCAACATCATTTTGAACATTATTTTTCTTAGTTGCACAAGCGGAAATTAAGAAAATCAATACTATAGTAATTGGGGTTAATTTATGTTTCATATTTATTTTTGAATAGTATATATGATTATTTTACTAGGACTTGCATCGCTCTCAAAAGAAGCAATTTGAATATTTAAAAAGTAAGTACCGTCTTGTATTTCATCATTTACAAACACCATTTCGGTAATTGTGCAATCATATTTTGGAGCACTTGGATAATCCCAAAATGCATGATGTGCGGCTAATGCACCTTCGTCTTCTTCCCGATCAACGGAAGGCAAATCAATAATTAAATGTTTGATTCCATGTAATCTAATTTGCGCTGTTAATTTTGGGTCAAAATAGCAAGGGTTTTTACCAGAATAATTTGTAATAAGTTTGGATGTATTATTTGGCAATGTACGGATGATTAGTGCTTCGCATTCAGTTGGAATTGAACTTAAATCTAATTCTTCTGATCTAATAATATAGTCTCCATTTCCCATTTGATGAGGATTAACAGATTTTAACTCAGCAAAAAAATGAAATTGTTTTAGACATTGGTTAATGGTTACTCTTTCTTTGCTGATGTGTCCAAGGCATTCTGTATGTGTGCCATTCCCATGTGCATTGATAAATAAATTTTCACAATTTGCAGAGCCCCCTCTTGAAACAGAGCCAATAAATTCACCAACTTGAATAGGTTCAAATCTTGGCGCGGGAATATGAAATGCTAATGGCCCCACATTTGGATCCAGTGGTATAGACAAATCAATTGGCTTGGTTAAATCAATATATTGATTGGATGAAATTGCTATTTTTTGAAGTTGCATATTTTTTAAAAGAATAATTCTGAAGATATTTTATCTGCCATTAATTTTCCTGTTTTGGTAATCTTTAGTTTTTCATTTTCAATAATTAACCAGTTTTTATCAATCTGAGTCTTTGCTTTTTCAATTAGTTCAGTTTTAATGCTAGAACTAAAATTGCTTTCAATGTAATTTAAATCCGCACCCCAAATGGTTCTAAGCGATAGCATTAAATATTCATTGATTCTATTTTCCAAAGATAAAATTTCTATAGTAGATGGAATAATTTCACGCATTATTTGATCGATGTATAAGTTATTGTTTGCCACATTCCATTCCCTTGTGGTTTGATTAAATGAATGTGCCGAAGGGCCAATCCCCATATAGGAAACTCCTTTCCAATAAGCAGTATTGTGTTTAGCATAATGGTTTTCTTTACAGAAATTCGAAATTTCATAATGAATAAAATCATTCTCAGCCATAATATCTAGTAAGATTTCGAATTGATAGGCTGTTTTTTCTTCATCAAGGGGTTTCATTTTTCCTTTTTGAATAAAACTTGCTAAGGCAGTTTTTGATTCAACGGTTAACGCATAAGATGATAAATGTTTAATGTCATGCGACAGCGCGATTTCAATGTTTTGCTTCCATTCATTGTCCGACAATTCAGGTAAGCCATAAATTAAATCTATGCTCAAATTTTCAATTCCTATATCTTGCGCACGTTTAATGCAGTTAATAGCTTCAGCCGAATTGTGAGCCCTATTCATCCACAATAAATCGCGATCAATAAAAGATTGTATTCCTATACTAAGCCTATTGATACCCATTTGATAATATGCTTTGATTTTATCATTTGTTAAATCATCAGGATTGGCTTCTAAAGTTATTTCTACACCATTGTTGATTTGAAAGTTTCTGTAAATATATTGAAGCAATTTTTCAATGTCATTTGCAGGAAGAATAGATGGGCTACCCCCACCAAAGTATATGCTATCAATGCTTTGCGATCCTAAGTAATTTTTACGAATTTGTAATTCAAGTAATAAAGCAGTAATTAAAGCGTCTTTATGTTTAAGCTGAGTACTAAAATGAAAATCGCAATAGTGACATGCCTGTTTGCAAAATGGAATATGAATATAGATGCCTGCCATAGGGCTAAGTTCCGTATTTTTAATTAATTTTAACTAATGAATTTTTGTAATCGCATTTTATTATTTATGCTAGTATTTCTTCCTGCGTTTTGCTTTTCGCAGCAAAGCTTCCCTCTTAATTTGCGTATTATAGATGCGGATGTTGGTGTTTTAACAGAAAACAAGATTTTTTCAGATACCATTCTACGTAAACAGTATGTTTCTCGTCAAATTCAGATATATCAATCTCAAGGTTATATTTTTGCAAAAACAATACTTTTGAAAGACAGTGCTGATAAGCTATTTGTCGATATTCAAATTGGTCAGCAGTTTCGATGGGGAGTATTAAAGTTTTCTGCTAAAACGTTACAAGTGCTGGAATCATTTGAATCAAATGTGCTTCAATTGAAAGGGCAATTAATAGACCCTAGCCAGCTTCAAAATTTTATGACAGGAGTTTTGAATTATACAGAAAACAATGGTTACCCATTGGCTAGTTTAAATTTTGATTCAATTGAAATCAATAACAAAAGTGTTAATGCAAATATTAATTTAATACTTGGTGAATTAGTCGTCATAGATAGCGTTACGGCAACTAATGCTAACATTATTAAACCTATATACTTAGCATCATATATTGGTCTCAAAAATGGAACGGTTTATCGTCAAAATAAAATAGATCAAATTTATGATAGAGTTAACCAGCTAGATTTTTTAACACTAAAATACCTGCCAATTATTATTCGAAATGGAAGCAAGAATGTGCTTAAAATTGCTGTTGAAAATAAAAACTCAAATCAAATAGAAGGTTTAATAGGATTAGTTCCTAGCAATAATGGGAAAGCCAATTTTATTGGACAATTCCATTTGAATTTAAAAAACATTTTTAAAAGAGGGGAGAAAATTGATTTTGATTTTAAAGGTCAACCAAATAATACAAGAGATTTAAATTTTAAATTTAATTACGATTATTTATTTGGTTCGTTTATTAGTTCAGAATTTATTTTTTCAATTCGCAGGCAGGATACTAGTTTTGTTACCTTAAATCAAACAATCGCATTTCCTTATTATTTTGCCAAGAAAAATTATATTAAATTTTTCTATAAAGCGACCCAATCAAATTTAATTTCAAACAATGCAAATCAAAATCTGCAAATTCTACCTGTGTTTTCTGATGTGGCAAGTAATCATTATGGATTAGCATTGCGATTGATCAACCATGAGAATCAATTCTATCCAACAAAAGGGCTACAGCTAGATGCTTCAATCGCATTGGGGAATAGAACTATTTATAAAAACACACAATTTGATCCTCGATTATACGATAGCATTCAATTGGTTACGGTTCAAATGCAAGCTCAGGTGCTTGCCAGTGGCTATTTCCAACTTGCGCCCAGAAACGTAATTTATACAATGATTCATGCACAAACCATTGACGGCAATAATTTATTTCAGAATGAATTGATTCGATATGGAGGGCTAAAGAGTTTAAGGGGTTTTAACGAAGAAAGTCTGAATGCCTCAAATTTAGGCATCATCACCTTAGAATATCGTTTTTTACTTGATGATAAAACATTTATTCAAGCTTTTTTTGATCAAGCAGTTGCTAAAAGTCAAGCAAGTGCCAATGCTAAAACAATTAAACCATATGGTTTTGGATTGGGGTTAAATTTGCTCACTAAGGCAGGCATTTTTTCTATTTGTTATGCAGTAGGAAAATCTTCAACAGCGCCCATTCAATTTAATAATGCTAAGATTCATTTCGGAATTGTGAATAATTTCTAAGCAATCAATTTCAATAATGTATATTTGAAACTTATTCATTACCTGATTAATTAATGTTTCAAAAAACAATCACTTTAATTTGCTTTTTATTTCTTTTGAATAGTGCGAATAATTATGCACAAGATTCAACTATAGCTTCAAATATTGAGATGCACAGTTGTGATTCTGCGCCTTTTCAAAAAGCAAATAACCTACAATTACAACAACAGTTTTTTAAACAAAAAACAGGGCTAGCCGACTATAGTTTTCATGCAAATGAATATGTAAAAAGTGTAAAAAAAGATCAGAATAAATACATCAGCAGGAAAGTTTCAAAAGATTGGTTGAGTGTTTTATTAGTTGGGATTATTATTTTATTGGCGTATTTAAATACCGGTCACGGTAAAGTAATTTTGGCTTTATTTCAAGCCTATTGGAGTAATCGAATGGTTGCGCAATTTGCTAGAGAGGATAATTTTTTTAAACTCAGAACGGCTACATTATTTTTATTGATTTATCTTTTTGTAATTTCCTTATTGATTTATAATTCAATCCCTGTTTTGGCTCCAGTCATTATATTTAAAGGTTTTGCGCTCTATGGTAGAATATTCATATTGGTAACTGGTTATTATTTATTGAAATACATTTTAATGAAATTCTCGGCATATCTGTTTGCCATTCCTAAATTAATAGCCGCATATCTGTCAATTATGGCTATTTCTAATTTTGTTTATGTCTTAGTCATATTGCCAATTCTACTTTTTTATCAATTTCTTCCAGTTGAATCGCATCAAAATTTAATTTATTTGCTCTTGTTTTTATGGGTTTTCAATGCTATTTACAAGTATTTTCGAAGTGGGGCCTACGTTTCAAGTAATTTTAGGTTTCCTAAATTTTATTTATTTATCTATCTTTGCACCCTGGAATTGATGCCCCTACTGGTTATTTATAAAATCTTAATCGGGAATTAAGGCACCTACCAACACAGTTTGTTTTGATAGATGGAAAAGAAAATTAAAGTTAAAAGCATACTTGTTACACAGCCCAAACCGGAAACAGATAAGTCTCCTTTTTATGATTTAGCTAAAAAGTTAAACTTAAAAATCGACTTCAGATCTTTTATTCATGTAGAGGGAATTCCTGCAAAAGATTTTCGTAAAGAAAAAATCAATCCACTTGACTTTACAGCTGTAATTTTTACAAGTAGAAATGCTATTGATCATTACTTCAGAATTTGCGAAGAAATGAGAATTGAGGTTCCTGCTGAGATGAAATATTTTTGCATTACAGAGGCTGTAGCCCTTTATATGCAGAAGTATGTGCAGTATCGCAAAAGAAAAATATCTATAGGGAAACAAACAACTGCTGATTTAATTGAGTTACTCAAAAAACATAAATCGGAAAAGTTTTTTTACCCTTGTACAGATGTTTACACAGATAGTATTCCTGTATTTTTAAAGGATAATGGCTATGATTTTTCTGCTGCAGTTATATACAAAACTGTATGCAGTGACTTATCAGATTTAGCAGAAGTTAATTACGATATGATTGTTTTCTTTAGCCCTTCTGGTATCAAATCTTTGTACATGAATTTTCCAGATTTCAAACAAAACAATACTCGTTTGGCTACATTTGGACCTACCACAGCTAAGGCTGTTATAGACGCTGGTTTAACCATAAATGTGCAAGCACCTACCCCTCAATTTCCGTCTATGACAATGGCAATTGAAGATTATGTGAAACGAATGAATAAGTAGTCAATCAAATTACTAGCATTAAACCTTCATTTTAGCCTTTAAAAGCCCTTTTTCTACCATTTTCTCCCTATTCAACAGAATTTTAGCAGTTTAAAAATTTGCTTAGTTTGAATATTATACTAATTTTGAAGTCCTTGTCAATTATCGAGGGAGATAAAGAGAACGAATGAAAAACAGAATTCTAACCTTATTTTTACTTGCATCATCTTTGCTTTTTACAGCAAAGGATTCAAGCGCACAACAGGATCCTCAGTATTCTCATTACATGTTTAATAGTTTTGTGTTCAATCCTTCATTGGCTGGAAGCAAACCTTCATTAAGCATGGTAGGATTGTTTCGTGCACAGTACGTTGGTTTTGATGGTGGTCCACAAACACAAACAATTTCAGCACATATGCCAGCACCTAGTTTAAAAGGTGGTGTTGGAGTTCATATCATCAATGACCAAATTGGATTTGAAAGAAATTTACATTTCGCTGCTTCATACGCATACAAATATGAATTACCTACTGGGAATTTATCTGCGGGTATTTCTGTAGGATTTTTACAAAGAACACTTGATGGCGCAAAGTTAAAAGCCCTCACACCTGGAGATCCATTGATTCCTGCTGGAACTGTAAACGCGGTTAAACCAGATGTTAACTTCGGATTGACTTACAATACAGAAGCATATTATGTTGGTTTTTCTACAACACATTTAACAACTCCTAATATGAGTTTTGATGTACCAGGTACTTCTGAATATAAAAGTGTAGTGCATTATTATTTAACTGGAGGATACAATTTAGTATTGAGCCCTAGCTTAGAAATTAAACCATCTATAATGGTTAAAGTAGCGAAGACCTCTTCATTTGATATCAATGCATTGGCATATTACAACCAGAAATATTGGGGTGGATTATCATATCGTTTAAATGATGCCATTGTTGCAATAGCTGGTATGAATTTAACCGATAGAATTAAAATGAGTTATTCTTACGATTATACATTATCTAATTTGAGCTTGACTTCTAATGGAAGTACCGGTTCTCATGAAATATTATTAGGATACGATGTCGTATTTGTCAAAAAAATTAAGACAGATGTGATTATAAAAACGCCTAGATTCCTATAAAAAGCACTTTTTTATCGCAATAAAATATTGTAAAAGGCGTTTTAACTAGCGTTAAACGCTGTTTTTTATAGTTTATCAACAAAAAACGCAATTATTAACATTCTTTCTTTTGAAAATAGGTTTAAAATGCTATTTTTGTTTTTACGGCTCAATACAAATTAATAAATTAAAGCAAAAATTAATGCTTAGTATGATGAAAAAAATCGCATTATTCTGTCTAGCTGGACTCACTGTAGTCTTAAGTAGCTGCGGATTAAATTCAGGGAACGGAGAATTAGTTGGGTCAATGAACCGTCCAGTTTTCAGACCATTTATTCCTTTTGGAATGGTTTACATTCCATCGGGTACTTATCATACTGGTCAATCTGATCAGGATATCAACTATTCGCAAATTGCACACAACCGTCAAATTAGTATCAGTGCGTTCTACATGGACGAAACAGAAATTACTAATAACGAGTACCGTCAATTTACAGAATACGTTCGTGATTCAATTGTGAAAAAAACATTGGGTGGCGAGCACATTATTCAAGATGCGGACGGTAAAGAATTCTTAAATTGGAAAACTAGAATCAATATCAAAGATCCTGCTGTTATGGAAGCGATTTCTGAATTGTACTATCCAGAAGAAGAAAGAATCTTTGGTCGTAAAGAAATTGATGTACGTAAATTAATTTACCATTCAGAGTGGATTGATTTTGTTGCTGCGGCTAACAAATCAAACCGTGATAAAAACAGAACTACTTTTGTAATTAAAGAAGATGTGCCTATTTATCCAGATACATTAACTTTCCTTTCGGATTTCTCTTATTCTATGAATGATCCAATGGTTGAAAAATATTTCTGGCATCCGGCTTATGACGAATATCCAGTAGTGGGTGTTAGTTGGAAACAAGCTAGGGCATTTACTGTTTGGAGAACTAAAATGTTAGATAATTTCAAACATGAAGAAGGTGAAGCAAACATGAACCAGTTCCGTTTGCCTACTGAATCAGAATTTGAATATGCATCTCGTGGTGGTAGAGTTGGAGCGGATTATGGATGGGGTGGTCCTTATGTTAGAAATAGCAAAGGCTGTTTAGTAGCTAACTTTAAACCAGGTCGCGGAAATTATGGCGATGACGGTGGTATGCAAACTGTAAAAGTTACTTCATATTTCCCGAACGATTTCGGATTATACAATATGTCTGGAAACGTTGCTGAGTGGACAAGTACTGCTTATGACGAATCTGCTAATGTATTCTTCCACGACTTGAATCCTAATTATACTTACGAAGCAAAATCTGAAGATCCTGAAGTTTTAAAACGCAAAGTAATTAAAGGTGGATCTTGGAAAGATATCGGATACTTCTTACAAAATGGTACACGTACATATGAGTACCAAGACACAGCAAAATCATATGTTGGTTTCCGTTGTGTAATGTCTTACATGGGAAGATCAATCGCTGACGAATAAGTCAAACAAAAACATTAAAACAAAAAAACATAATTAATACAATTTAAAACTTAAAACTGAAAAACAAATGAGCAATTACAAAAATATCATGGCCAAAGTTTATGGTATTGGTGCAGCAGTCGTAATTATTGGAGCACTTTTCAAAATCATTCACTTAAAATTTGCTAATGAATTATTGATTGTAGGACTACTTACAGAGGCGGGAATTTTCTTCTTATCAGCATTCGAAAAACCACATGCTGAATACGATTGGGCCTTAGTATATCCAGAACTTGCTCATGCAGAAGAAGCTGCTAAGCCTAAAAAAGCTGCAGCACCTAAAATGGAAGGTACAGTTACACAACAACTAGATCAAATGATGGCAGAAGCGAAAGTGGGTCCAGAATTAATCGCTAGTTTAGGTGATGGCTTAAGAAACTTTGGTGATAGAGTTGCTGCTATTTCTAGCGCAGCGGATATTGCTTCTTCTTCAAACGAATTTGCTTCTAAATTACAAGCTGCTTCTAAATCGGTAGAAGGCTTGAGTTCATCATATGCAAACATTTCAGAAACGATGCAAGCATTCAGCGATTCATTAGCTGACGCGCGTAACTTCAAAGATGAAGTAGGTAAGTTAACACAAAACTTGGCTTCGTTGAATGCCGTTTATGGTAACATGTTGTCTGCAATGACAATCAATAAGTAATTATATCAGTTTAATAATTTAGAAATACTATAAACGATGGCGGCTGGTAACGAAACACCAAGGCAGAAGATGATTGGGATGATGTATTTAGTACTAACAGCAATGTTGGCGCTGAATGTATCTGAAGAATTCATGAATGCCTTTAAATTAGTAAACGATGGTTTAGTAACAACTGCGGGAAACTTTTCTGCGGCAAACAAGATTACCTATGATGCTTTCGAATCATCATTGAGAAATGATCCTGTAAAAACTAAACCTTTTTATGATAAAGCACAATTAGCAAAAAAATACACAGGCGAATTAGATACTTACATTGAAGCTATTAAAACAGAATTAACTGAATTAGCTGGTGGTATTGATGAAGAGTCTGGAGATATTGCTAAAAGAAGTGACATGGAAATTGGTACGCAATTAATGTTGACTGCCAAAAGAGGATCACAATTGAAAGCAAAAATTTTAGAAACAAGAGCTAAATTAATGGACTTAGTAGATCCAAAAGATCGTGCAGAGTTTGACTTTAGTTTAAATGCAGTTGAGCCTCCTAAAGATAAAGAAGGCGTAAAGAAAACTTGGGAAGAGAAAAACTTTCAAGGTGTTCCAGTTACTGCTGTAGTTACTTTACTTTCTAAAAACCAAAACGACAATAAAAATGCGGAAGCAGAAGTAGTAAAATACTTATTAAGTAAAATTAATGCAACCGACTTTAAATTTGATCAATTAGAGGCAACAGTTGTTGCGCCTACAAGTTATGTATTGGTTGGACAGACATACGAAGCAGACGTGTTTATTTCTGCGTCAAGTAAGTCACAAGCGCCAAACATTGTGGTAGGTGGTCGTTCATTGCCTGTTGAAAATGGAAAAGGTAAATACAAAATTACACCAACACAAGAAGGATTTATTAAATGGGGTGGTGTAATCAATGTGAAAGGTCCAGATGGATCAATTAAACCTTATAAATTCGAATCAGAATACCAAGCAGCAAAACCAACAGCGGTAATTTCTGCAGATAAAATGAATGTTCTTTACATTGGTGTAGATAACCCTATTTCGGTTTCAGTACCAGGTATGCCAAAAGAAAAATTACGTGCATCTATTGTAGGTAAGGGCGCATTAACTGGCGGAAATGGTAAATACATTGCTAGAGTATCAGAAGCTGGGAAAGTTATGATTTCTGTAAGCGGTGAGGTTTCTAAAGGAAATGTAAAACAATTAGGTGGAATGGAATACCGTGTGAAACGTGTACCAGATCCAGTTGCTAAAGTTGGCGGTATTACAAGTGGTCCAATGAATGCTTCTCAATTGAGAGCACAAAGAGGGGTATTTGCAGTATTAGAAAACTTTGACTTCGATTTAAAATTCAATGTTAAATCATATACAGTTACCATTATCAGAGCAAGACAAGACCCATTAAGAATTTCTGTATCAGGTGCTGGTATTACTTCTGAAGTAGTAAGTGCAATGAATGCATTGGGTCCAAAAGATAAAGTATTATTCGATGACATTATTGCTTCTGGTCCTGATGGATCTAACAGAAGATTAAACAGTGTTATTATTAGTGTGCAATAATCTATAGACTTATAGAAATGAAAAATAAATTAATCATCACCTTAATGGCCTTACTGTTTTCAGTAAGTGTCTTTGCGCAAACCGAACCACCTTTGGATGGGGTTTACCAAAAAACCAATGTAAAAATGGCTAGTGTAACTTCATATGCTCCTTTAAGAGAAGCAGATGTAATGTGGGCTAAGCGTGTTTGGCGAGTAATTGATTTGAGAGAAAAACAAAATCTCCCAATGACTTACCCTCGTGCAAAACTAATCGATGTAATTATGGATGCGGTATTAGCAGGAGAATTAACTGCATACAATCCTAATCCATCTGGGCCAAAAGATTTTGGTGATGAGTTTAAAGTTCCAATGACTCCTGAAGAAGTTGCTGCAATTGGCGCAGGAAGCGATACCTTAGACGTAGAGCAATTGGACGGTACATTTACTAAAGAAATTTCTACTCGTACTTTAAATAGAGATGATATTGTAGCTTATCGTTTAAAAGAAGAATGGTTCTTTGATAAACAACGTTCAATCTATGAGCCAAGAATTATTGGTGTTGCACCAGTTTACATCATGCGTAATTCATCTGGAGAAGAAGTTGGTAAAGCAGCACTATTCTGGATCTATTTCAATGATGCAAGAAAAATTTTAGCACAAGCTGAAGTTTTCAACCGTCAGAATGATGCAGGTCGTTTAAGTTACGATGACTTCTTTGTTCAAAGATTATTCAGTAGTTATATTACTAAATGGTCTAACGAAAAAGATTACCGTATCGAAGATTATGCAACTGGAATGGATGCATTGATCGAAGCAAATAGAATTAAATTGGAATTGTTCAACAAAGAACATGACCTTTGGGAATACTAGGATTTTAAAAAATCAAAAAAAAGTTGATCTAATTAGGTCAACTTTTTTTTTGATTGCTTGTTAATTAAAATAAAGAAATGTCTGCATTCGACTACAAAATAATATTGTCTGAAATTCCTCATAAGCCAGGGATATATCAATATTACGATGAAGTTGGAACCATCATTTATATTGGTAAAGCAAAAGACCTAAAAAATAGGGTCAGCTCTTATTTTAACAATGATCGTGTTAATGCAAAAACCAAAACGCTGGTTAGCAAAATTCGCGATATTAAATTTACCATTGTAGACACCGAAATTGATGCTTGGTTATTAGAAAATGCTTTAATTAAAAAGCATCAACCACGCTATAACATTTTACTAAAGGATGATAAAACTTTTTCATCTATCTGTATCAAAAAAGAAAATTTCCCGCGCATATTTCCTACCCGCAGAATTGTTAAAGATGGCTCAACCTATTTGGGGCCTTATGCTTCAGGAAGAATGATGCATACCGTTTTAGAATTTATTAAAACGATGTACCCGATTCGGAATTGCAATTTAGCATTGAGTGAATCGAATATTTCAAGTGGCAAATTTAAAGTTTGTTTAGAATACCAGATTGGTAATTGCAAGGGACCATGTCAAGGTTTTCAATCAGAAGCAGATTACAATAAAGACATTCAAGATATTAAAGACTTATTAAAAGGAAACATCAATCCGATTCTGAATAAGCTTAAACAGCACATGAATGAAGCGGCTACGTCTTTAAACTTTGAAAAGGCTGCAACATATAAAGAAAAAATTGACACCTTAGAAAATTACCAAAGCAAGTCTACGGTAGTGAGCACGACCATTGATGATGTAGATGTATTCTCTATTTCATCAGATGATAAAATGGCTTTTGTGAATTACCTGAAAGTGAACAAGGGCGTGATTACACAAACACAAACCATTGAGTTGCGCAAAAAATTAGATGAAAGCGACGAAGAACTTTTATTGTTTGCCATCAGTGATTTTAGAAATAAGTTTGAAAGTAATGCCAAAGAAATAATTGTGCCTTTTGAAATTGAGATGACCACTTCGGAACGCATTAAATTTATTGTACCAAAATTGGGTGATAAAAAAAACCTGTTAGACTTATCACTTAAAAACACCCTCTTTTATAAAAAGTCAAGATTAGATCAATACGAAAAATTAAATCCGGAAGTTAGAACGGAACGTCTATTGACACAAATGCAAAAAGATTTGCGACTCAACCAACTTCCTGTTCACATCGAATGTTTTGACAACTCCAATTTTCAAGGAGATTATCCAGTTTCGGCTATTGTAGTTTTCAAAAACGCGAAGCCATCTAAAAAAGATTACCGTCATTTCAATGTGAAAACTGTTGTGGGGCCAAACGATTTTGCCACAATGGAAGAAGCTGTTTTTAGGCGCTATAAGCGATTAATAGAAGAAAATGAGGAATTACCTCAGTTGGTAGTAATTGATGGAGGCAAGGGGCAGCTATCGGCTGCTATGAATAGTTTAAAGAAACTAGGCATTGAAAAAAAATTAACCATCATAGGAATTGCTAAAAGACTCGAAGAAATTTATTATCCTGGAGATTCGGTTCCATTGTACATTGATAAAAAATCGGATAGTTTGAGAATTATACAGCAATTAAGAGACGAAGCACATCGTTTTGGAATTACATTTCATCGTAAGAAAAGAGACAATGGCACATTGGTTTCTGAATTATCCGAAATAGATGGAATAGGTAAAACAACCATAGAAAAATTATTACGCAAATTTAAATCTGTAAAGAAAATAAAAATGGCTAGCCCAGAAGAGCTAGCCACCGTATTAAATCAAAAGCAATTAATTGCTTTGCAAAATTATTTTTCAGAAGCGATTTAAAAATCTAAACTTGGATTAGTTGCGCCACTAGATTGCTTTTTAAATTTGTCGCAATCAATTTCTACATCTAGTCCACCAACTGGTGCTTGAAAATCTCCTTTGCTAATTTTCAATTCCGGATTAGCATAAACTTTTTTCATATAGAGGGCCCAAATAGGCAAAGCAGTATTTGCGCCTTCTCCTAAATTGGTAGATCTAAAATGTACCGAACGATCTTCCGCACCAGTCCAAACACCTGAAACTAAATCTGGTGTAATGCCTATGAACCAACCATCTGAGTTCTCTTGAGTGGTTCCTGTTTTGCCTGCAATTGGATTAGTAAATCTATACCTTGGACCGCGTAGTCGAAGACCTGTTCCTTTATCGATAACACCTCTTAACATGTATAGCATTAGGTATGCGGTTTGCTCACTTAATGCATCCACTTTGCGTGGAACTTTTTCATACAAAACATTTCCATTTTTATCTTCAATGCGTGTGATATAAACAGGTTCTGTCCATACCCCTTTATTTGCATAAGTAGCATATGCACCAACCATTTCATATAATGAAACATCTGCTGTGCCTAAACAAATTGAAGGGTAAGGAGGGATGTCTGATGTGATACCCATTTTCTTCGCAACGTTTACAACTGCTTGCGGTCCCACTTGCTTCATCATAAATGCAGTAATAAGATTTACAGAATTAGCTAAGCCGTTTCTTAATGTCATCATTCCGCCTTGTTTACCATCTGAATTTTTTGGAGACCAATTATCAAAGTCTTCAAACACGATGGGTAAGTTTGGTGCTTCATAACATGGCGACCAACCATTGTCCATGGCAACAGTATATACAAATGGTTTAAAAGTTGAACCCACTTGTCTTTTACCCATTTTTACTTGATCGTATTTAAAGTATTCGTAATTCGGACCACCCACCCATGCTTTAATTGCGCCGTTGTGCGGATCCATAGACATGAAACTAGAGCGCAAATACCATTTATAATATTTGATAGAATCTATCGGTGACAATGTTGTATCGATGTCTCCGGCCCAAGAAAATAAAGTCATTTTAACAGGCGTGTCAAATATTTTTTTGATCTCTGCTTCTGCTAAACCATCGTCTTTTAATTGTTGGTAGCGATCACTTCTGCGCATCGCATTTACAATGATATCTGTTTGTTCGCCCCAAGGAGTTTTGCCTTTCCAGTGCTTGTAAAATTCTGCCTGTAAATAGGTAAGATGTTCTTTTACCGCTTCTTCAGCATAAGCCTGCATTCTAGAGTCAATGGTGGTATATATTTTTAAGCCATCTCTATAAATATCATAAGTTTCGCCATCAGCTTTTTTATTTTCTTTACACCATGCCGTTACTTCTTGTCTTACATATTCTCTAAAGTAGGTGGCCAAACCTTGGTTGTGATCTGGGCTTTGAAATTTTAAGTTTAATTCTTTGGCGCTATTTTCTGCAAGTTGTGCTTCGGTTATGTAGCCATATTTTTCCATTTGCTCTAAAACAACATTACGTCTTTTAGTTGCTCTTTCAGGATTTTTTATTGGAGAGAAAACGGTTGTACCTTTTAAAATACCAACCAATAATGCCGACTCGTCTATACTTAATTTGTCTGGCGTTTTACTAAAATAAGTTTTAGCTGCTGCTTTAATACCATAGGAATTGCTTCCAAAGTCAACAGTGTTAAAATACATCGTTATGATTTCTTCTTTAGTATAGTTTCGCTCAATCTTAATAGCAGTAAGCCATTCCTTCAGTTTGATAATTCCTATATTAAATATATTTTGTTTTTTTCTAGGGAATAAATTTTTTGCCAACTGTTGGGTAATTGTACTAGAGCCTCTTTTTTTGCCAATTGCACTATAGAAAACAATTGCAAAAGTTCCTTTTAAATCTACACCTGAGTGTTTGTAAAACCTAACATCTTCTGTTGCAATTAACGCATTGACTAAATTAGGTGAAAGGTCTTTGTATTTTGCATTTGACCTATTTTGAACAAAGTAGGTTCCCAAGATATTTCCATCTGAAGATATTACTTCTGTTGCTAAATTACTTTTAGGATTTTCTAAATCTCTAAAGGAAGGTAGTTCGCCAAATAAGCCAAGGGCTACACTTGTAATCAGCAATGCAAATGCCAAAAAGCCATATATGATTACTTTCCAAAAAAGTTTGGTGTAATGGCTAATGTCTTCCTGGCTTATGTTTGAAGGGTTACTCATTGTTTTCTATGTTACTTCCGTAAAATTGCAAATATTGATTGATGTCTTTTTTTGATTGTAATATTTTATAATTCTTATCAGTAATTACAAAAACTTGATAACTCCCTTTTGCTAATTTGATAACGTCTGGAGCTTGCTTATTTAGTGTACTAACGTATTCTTTTGCCTTATTTATTTCTAAAAAACTAGATACCGTTATTGTTTGGATTTTATCTCCTATCAATTCAGAATTCACACTTAAATTTAAAAGTGAAAATTGAAATCCATTGAATTTACTTGTTTGCAATTTCGTCTCTTTTAAAATTGCTTTATCATCTGTTGATATAACTACCATGAACGGCCCTTTGCTTTCTAAAGAATAAGGAGAAGGTTCGTTGATTTTGCTATCCGATGTAGTTTTTGGGTTTTTAAGCTGATTTATTTTGTTCAAAGTTTCCCTAGCAATTGATGCAGCTTCCGAAGATGGGTAGTTTTTAATTAAATCATTTAATGCAATTTCAAAGGCTGGTATATTATTGCTTTTAGCTTTGCACAATGCGTATAGATAGGCGTACTTTGGTCCTATGCTGGTTGTAGCATAGGCAGTGTCTACGAATTGTTTATTGCTCATCACTAATTCGTATTTAGCATCTAAATAAAGGCTATAAACGCTATCGTAAAAATGCATTGCTTTTTTATTTTTCTCTTCTGCGTCTGATACAAATTTCGGATCAACAATTACTTTTGCAAAAATAGAATTAGGGAATTCCGTAATTATTTTATTTTTATAATTATCTGCTTCTTTTTTATTGGGTATAGAAGTATAAATACGGTATAGGTGAAAATAGGTTTCTACTTTTAATTTATTCTCAGGAAATCTCTTCAATAAGGTTTCGTAATATTTGATCGCAGTCTTAAAGTCAACAATGTCTTCTCTGTAAAATTGGCCAACGTTATATAGAGACATGGCAATTTTCGCATTTGATGCTTGAATTTGATTTTCGTTTAAGGGTAAATTATTTAAGAATTTTTTTCTTAAGGATGCAGTTGCATCGCTTGCGTCTTTTCCGTCAGCAGCTGCACTGTCAGCACTTTCACCTAGATCGCCTGCATTCGTATTTAAACTTGCAAAACTTTCTTTGTTAGCCCTTCTCCAGTTGTCTTCTAGCGTTCTTCTTCCATATCTTTTTAAGAATTCAGAATAACCTAAACTAACAGATGATGTATTATAAAAATACCAAGTAGAGCTTGGTTTGTTTGCATTGAATCCTTCGTTCTCAAGTATGGGTTTTGCATTCATTGACTCTTTGAGTTTGGCTAACGACTCTTCTTCTTTTGCTTTTTGCTCCAATGATTTTTTAACCGTACGATCAATTAATTTATTTCTATCCGCTTCCGGAAGTTTAGCGACCTTTTGCAAGCTGTCTTCAAGCGCAATTACATTAAGGTTATCTACCAATTTATTCAAACTAGTTTTTCTATTTTGAACTAGGTCATAACCTGGATGTGATTTTGCTAAGAAAGTACCTGCACTGTCATAAAATATTTGCGCTAATTGATATTTTTTATCTTCAAAATAGATGCTTGCAATTTTATAAAATGAAAGTCCCTTTTGTGCATTATTATTAATGCTTGAGGCCGAAGATAATTTATAGAAAACGATTGCTTTGTCTATATTACCTTGGTTTTCGTATATGTTAGCTAATGAAAAATAAATCTGGTCTTTGAACTCTTTATTTTTTTCATCTTTTAACATTTTATTCAAACTGCGTTCAATGTCTTTTTTTGATGATTTACTTTTTGATTCAAACAGACGCGCAGCATTTATTTTTGCGTTAAAAGCCATGTCGTAGTTTGGGTTGTATTTCATTACTTTTTGATAAGCAATGGCTGCTTTCCCTGGCTCATTTATTTTTTCGTAAAGCTGTGCGGTTAAATAAGTAAATCGCGCTTGATTTATTTTCTTGTGTTCTAAAGGAATTGCTTTTTCAAGATACTCAATTGTTTTCTCGTAATTCTTTTTCACAAAATGGTAATTGGCAATACTCGTAAAAAGTTCTGCCAATAGTTTTTTAGGAAAGGTCTCGCTTCCTAATGCAATATTGATAACGGATTCGGCCTGTTGAAACTTTTGTAATTCAACGTAACAGTTGATTAGCCAGATATACGATTTGTTTCCGGTAAATGTATTTTTGTATTTACCAGCAACATATTGAAACGATTCAATTGCGCCGAAATAATCTTTCTTGTAATAATTAGCTCTGCCAATTTCAAAATAGCAATCGTCTGTCCAATTACTTTTTTCATGTCTTTGAATTACGAACGATGCTTTTTTAATAGCTTCATCCAAAGGCTGGTTCCCCGCTTTAGAACCTTTTGCGGTTTCTGGTCCAGCGCCTGCTTTTTTATAAATGCTTAATAATTGATCATATTGATCTTTCGCACTGCCTTCGTTTTGCGAAACCACTTGGTCAATTTTCATTTTCGCATTGAAATAGCCATTATAATGAGCAGTTATATTATGGTAAGTTCTTTTCAAGAACGAAGGCTTGCTGCTTGTTTTGCATGCGCTAAGGCTGCAAAAACACAACATCATAATTGTTAAACGAATAAGCGGGCTATTTTTTTTCAATCTTTTATTAGATTAGCTAATACTAACGGATTACAAATTTATTTTATTTCCTCAATTATTGTGGTTTTTTAATCGATATTGAAAAAGAGCTCGATTTCAAGAATTTTGGTTTAATTTGCAATATTAATGGTACAGAAGAAGAAATCCTTATTAGAACGATTAAAAGTCAATTATAAAATTGTTTTTTTGAATGATGATACATTTGAAGAAAAAGCTGCTTTTACGCTTAATCGCTTGAATGTATTTATTGTGTCGAGTTTATTATTAGTAATGCTCATCACTTTGGTTACATCTATTCTAATTTTTACTCCATTAAAAGAATATATACCAGGATATGCAGATGTTTCTTTGCGAAGAGATATCTCTCAAATGTCTTTAAAAGTAGACTCTCTAGAAGGTTTGCTTTCTGCTAACGATCAATATATTGAGAATATAAAGCAAGTGATTAGTGGGAAAGCAGGCAGCAAAGACACTTTAAATATTCATACCAAACCGCAGTTATTAGATACTAATTTTAGAATAGGAGCCAAACCAGCAGAAGATTCTATGCTTAGGATGATGATTGAGGATCAAAACCAATATGGTATTGCAGCAGCAGATGCCCCTAAAAAGGTTTCAGGTATTGCAGGTTATTCGTTTTTTACACCAGTGAAAGGAAGTATCAAGCAGCAATTTAATACGCGCAGTAATCATTTTGGTATAGATATAGCAACTGCAAAAGGTGAAACCATTAAAGCTGCCCTCGAAGGTACTGTTGTTTTTGGTGCATGGACAACCGAAAACGGCTATGTTATTGCAATTCAGCATAGTAACGATTTAGTTTCAATCTATAAGCACAACGCGGTGCTATTAAAAAAAGTTGGTAACTTTGTAAGAGTTGGAGAACCAGTGGCCATTGTTGGTGCAACCGGTGAACTTTCCAATGGTCCTCACTTACATTTTGAACTCTGGTACAGAGGCAATGCAGTGAATCCATTAAATTACATTCATTTTTAAGCTCATGTTTGCAAAAAAAGAACATATCACAACAACCGAAAACGTTCAAAGCGGCTCCATTAATTTAATTGGTGTGGGTACGTGTATCACTGGCGATATTACTTGTAAAGGTGATATTCGTATTGATGGTGAAATTACCGGTCACGTTGATTCTAAAGCCAAAGTGGTGATGGGTGGAACTGGAATTGTAATTGGCAACGTCAATGGCACCAGCGCAGATATCAGCGGTATTTTAAAAGGGAATATTACAGTTAGTGATACCCTGTTTTTAAAATCAACGGCTAAAGTTGAAGGTAATTTGGTAACCAATAAACTAATTGTAGAAGCAGGCGCTGTATTTACAGGTCATTGTCATATGGGCGTATTACCTACTTTGCCTCGACAAGAAGATGGACAATAATTCCTATTCGCAATATTCAAGCATTGCTTTTCAATTATTAGCCAGTATCGCTTTATGTGCCTATTTAGGACAAAAAATAGACCATCATTTTCAAAGTAAAACCCCAATTTATACCGCTATAATGGTGATCGTAGGCATTGCAGCCGGATTATACCTTGTAGTTAAACAAGTTAGAAGAAACAACAATGGCAAAAACTAAATATTTCCCATTCCAATCTGTATTTATCATCATCAGCGCTATTATTTTCAGTTCAATTTACGTAATGCGCGATAATCCGAGCACCAGCGGCTTGATTTCTAATGATATATACCTCTTTTTAGCTTTTTTTGCTAGTATTACCTATTTCGCATTTCAAATTTCGATGGCGGGTATTAAAAAGGGTGGAGAAAATGCAATTATTTTTTTGTTAGGAGGTGTAGCAGCAAAGCTATTATTAACCATGATTTTCGCACTTGTTTATGTTTATTCTCACAAGGTTGGTAAACTCCAATTTTTAAGTAATTTCTTTATTTTATATTTTATCTATTCTGCCTTTGAAATTTATTCCTTATTGTATAACTTGCGCGCTCAAAAAATACAATAAAAACACAATCTAAATGCGCAGAATAGGCTTTTTTAAACCGAATCTAAATAAATTCATCCTTGTATTTGCTTTTTTGAGCTTTAACACTGCAATTTTATTTGCAAATGAGCCAACAAAAAATGCAGATTCAGTGCATGCTGAGGCAGTAATTGAAGCAAATGATTCACTTCATGCTACAACTGATAGTGTGGCACCTGCTCACGAGAATGCAGCGGAAGAAAAATTCAATCCTTCTGAATTAATTTTAGAACATATTGCGGATGCACACGAATGGCATTTATGGGGTCACACTTCTATTCCATTGCCAATTATATTATATACACCAAAAGGTTTAGAAGTATTCTCATCTAGTCATTTTCACCACGGAGAACAAGCTTATACTTCTGCTAACTACACTTATAAATTAGAAGAAAACAAAATCGTTGTTTTGAATGCTGAAAATGAAGTGGACGAAGTTGCTACTAAGTCAATCATTGATATTTCAATTACTAAAAACGTTTGTTCTTTATTAATATCTGTTGCATTATTGTTGTTCATTTTCTTAAGTGTAGCAAATGCATACAAAAAGACAGTTGGTAAAGCACCAAAAGGATTTCAATCTATGATTGAGCCAATCATTTTATTTGTAAGAGATGATGTAGCAAAACCAAATTTGGGTCATAAATATGCTAAGTTCATGCCTTTCTTGTTAACCGTTTTCTTTTTCATTTGGATTAACAACATGATGGGTTTAATTCCTTTCTTCCCAGGAGGAGCAAACGTTTCAGGAAACATCGCATTTACAATGGTATTAGCATTATTTACCTTTATCGTTATTACGGTTAATGGTGGTAAAGTTTACTGGAGTCATATTTTTGCACCTCACGTGCCATGGTGGTTATATCCATTATTAGTACCTGTTGAGATATTCGGTATGTTTACTAAACCAATCGCTTTAATGATTCGTTTATTCGCAAACATTACTGCAGGTCATATCCTTGTATTGAGTTTAATTTCTTTGATATTTATTTTTAAATCTGCAGCTATTGCAACTGTTGCAGTTCCATTTACAGTGTTTATCAGTGTAATTGAATTATTAGTTGCATTTTTACAAGCATATATTTTTACCATGTTGGCGGCGCTATTTATTGGAATGGCAGTAGAAGAGCCGCACGCAGAAGATCACCATTAATTAGAATTATTGTTTAACCAAATATAAAATCAAATCATCATGACAGGAAGTATCGCTGCAATTGGTGCCGGATTAGCTGCTATCGGAGCAGGAATCGGTATCGGAAGAATTGGCGGATCTGCATTAGAAGGTATCGCAAGACAACCAGAAGCTGCATCTAAGATCCAAGCTACCATGTTAATCGCTGCTGCATTCGTAGAAGCGGTTTCATTATTCGCCGTAGTAGTTGCATTATTAGGTAACGGTTGATCCGTTGTAAAGAAGTCTGTAACGATTGGTTACAGACTCTCTTTATTTTAAACATTAACGATTTTAAATCAGCATAAAAAAATGGAATTAGTAACCCCAAGTATTGGATTAGTTTTTTGGACAACGATAGCATTCTTAGTCTTGATTTTTGTTTTAGGCAAATTTGCTTGGAAACCAATTATGCAAGCACTTGCAGAGCGTGAGCAATCTATCGAAGACGCATTGTCTTCTGCAGAAAAAGCAAAAGAAGAATTAACAAGATTAAACAACGAAAGCGAGCAATTATTAAAAGTTGCCAGAGCGGAAAGAGATACCATCTTAAAAGAAGCAAAGCAATTAAGAGATAACATGGTTGCAGATGCAAAAGGCATTGCGCAAACAGAAGCAAATAAAATGATTGCGAAAGCGAAAGTTGAAATTGATAACGAGAAGATTGCTGCATTAGCAGAAGTAAAATCGCAAGTAGCGAATTTATCAATTGAAATTGCAGAAAAAGTTTTGCGTAAACAATTAGAAGATAAATCTAAGCAAGAAGCATTAGTTGCAGATTTATTGAAAGAAGTAAAATTAAGTTAAATTAATTTATTTGATTGTTAAATAACATTCAAAAAATAGTCGAAATAAAATGTCAGAAATAAGAGTAGCTTCAAGATATGCAAAAGCTTTAATTGACCTAGCCATTGAACGCAATGAGTTAGAGGCAGTCAAAGCAGATATGAATTTATTTACGGATACGTTAAAAGGTAGTTCGGAATTACAAGCGGTTTTGAAAAATCCAATTGTACCTCAAGATAAAAAAGCAGGCATCTTGAAAGACCTTTTTGCTTCAAAAGTAAATGCAGCAACTCAATCTTTTTTTAACATCATGGTTAATAAAAGTAGAGCTGGAGTTTTATTTGAAACAGGAAAAGAATTCATCAGACAATACAACGAAAATAAAGGAATCATTACTGCAACTGTAGTTTCAGCAACAGCTATTACACCAGAAGCAGAAGCAAAAATGATTGAAGCTGTAGTTGCTGCCACTGGCAAAAAAGTTATCTTAATTAAGAAAGTTGACGCTGCTTTAATTGGCGGTTTTGTTTTAACTGTTGGAGATAAACAATTTGACACCAGTATAGCTAAGAGTTTAGTGTTATTGAAAAAAGAATTTAATTCATAATAATTTTAAAAGTTTTTAATCGAAAAATAAATAAAACAAGATATGGTAGATGTAAGACCAGATGAAGTATCGGCAATTTTAAGACAACAATTGGCCGGCTTTAAATCAGCAGCGGAATTAGAAGAAGTAGGTACAGTACTCCAAGTGGGTGACGGTATTGCGCGTGTTTACGGATTAACTAAAGTTCAATCAGGAGAGTTAGTAGAATTCGATAACGGTTTGCAAGGTATCGTATTAAACTTAGAGGAAGACAACGTGGGTGTGGTATTGTTGGGAAGTTCTGATTCTATTAAAGAAGGTGATACAATTAAACGTACAACTAAAATTGCTTCTATTAAAGTAGGTAATGGAATGTTGGGTCGTGTGGTAAATACATTAGGTCAACCAATTGACGGTAAAGGTCCAATTGCTGGTGATTTATATGACATGCCAATCGAGCGTAAAGCGCCAGGTGTTATTTATCGTCAACCGGTAAACGAGCCATTACAAACTGGTTTGAAAGCAATCGATGCGATGATTCCTATCGGTCGTGGACAACGTGAGTTGATCATTGGTGACCGTCAAACAGGTAAAACAACTGTTGCGATTGACACCATCATCAATCAAAAAGAATTTTACGATAGAGGCGAAGCCGTTATCTGTATATATGTTGCAATTGGTCAGAAAAACTCAACTGTTGCAAACATCGTTCGTACATTAGAAGAAAAAGGCGCAATGGCTTATACGATCATTGTTGCTGCATCGGCTGCAGATCCTGCACCTATGCAATTCTTTGCACCATTTGCAGGTGCTGCAATTGGAGAATTTTTCCGTGATACAGGTCGTCCTGCATTAATTGTTTATGATGATTTATCTAAACAAGCAGTTGCTTACCGTGAGGTATCATTGTTATTGCGTCGTCCACCAGGACGTGAGGCTTACCCAGGTGACGTATTCTATCTTCACTCTCGTTTACTTGAGCGTGCGGCTAAAATCAACGCAACCGATTCAGTAGCGCAATCAATGAATGATTTACCAGAATCAATCCGTCACCTAGTAAAAGGTGGTGGTTCATTAACAGCATTACCTATTATTGAAACACAAGCAGGTGACGTATCTGCTTATATCCCAACCAACGTAATTTCGATTACAGATGGTCAAATTTTCTTAGAGTCAAATTTATTTAACGCAGGTATTCGTCCAGCAATTAACGTAGGTATTTCGGTATCACGTGTAGGAGGTTCGGCGCAAATTAAATCAATGAAGAAAGTTGCGGGTACATTAAAAGGTGACCAAGCGCAATACCGCGAATTGGAAGCATTCTCTAAATTTGGTTCTGACTTAGATGCGGTAACTAAATTTATTTTAGAGAAAGGTGCAAGAAACGTAGAGATCTTGAAACAAGGACAATATTCTCCAGTAGCTGTTGAAAAACAAGTTGCAATTATATATTGTGGTACTAAAGGTTTGATGAGAAATGTTCCAGTTGATAAAGTGAGAGCTTTTGAAGCAGAATTTTTAAATCAATTAGAAATTCGTCACCGCGATACATTAGATGCAATAAAAGCTGGAAAAATTGATGATTCAATCACTTCAGTTTTAGAAAAAGTAGCATCAGAATTATCAAGTAAATACTAATTTAAATAAAGCTAGTTCAAATAGCATATGGCAAATTTAAAAGAGGTACGTATTAGAATAGCTTCTGTAAACTCTACACAGCAGATTACAAAAGCAATGAAAATGGTTTCTGCTGCGAAATTAAAAAGAGCAACAGATGCAATTGTTCAAATGCGTCCTTATGCAAATAAATTAAAAGATATACTTGCTAATTTAACAGCAAGTTTAGAAGGGAACGAAAGTCCATATACACAACAACGTGAGTTAAAAAATGTATTGTTGGTAGTCGTTACTTCGAACCGTGGATTAGCAGGAGCGTTCAATGCAAATGTGATTAAAACTGCTAATTTATTAGTAGCTGATAAATACGAAGCGCATAAACGCAATGGCAATTTACACATCATGGCTATTGGTAAAAAAGCACAAGATTATTTCACCAGAAACAAATTCAATGTGATTGGTAATAATAATGAAGTGTTTAATCATTTAAATTTTGATGAAGCAAACAAAATTGCTGAAGAAATCATGAATGGTTTTGTTGCAGGTAAATGGGATAGCGTAGAAGTGGTTTATAACCAATTCAAAAATGCAGCTATGCAAATTTTAACGACCGAACAATTATTGCCTGTAGTGCCTGCTGTTAATCAGGTTGCAGCAAAAAGTAATGCAGATTATTTATTAGAGCCTTCTCAAGAAGATATTGTTTTGGGATTAATTCCAAGCTCTGTTAAAATTCAATTATACAAAGCATTATTAGATTCACATGCATCAGAACATGGTGCACGTATGACTGCAATGGATAAAGCAACAGAAAATGCTGGAGAGTTATTGAAAGCATTAAGATTGTCTTACAACCAAGCTAGACAAGCATCTATTACAAATGAAATTTTAGAAATTGTAAGTGGAGCAAATGCTTTAGC
>JBDKFN010000002.1:0-100596 GCA_039798705.1 Bacteroidota bacterium | reverse complement strand
AATTTTAGCTTTAACATAAGTTTTAGTGTTGATGCTTGTATTAACACCACCTGTTAATCTTACTTTGAAAGTAGGCTTAGCTAGGTAAGGAACAATGTTTACAACTGTTGTATCAACTGTTAAGAAAATCGGGTTAGTATTTTGTGGTACTGGACTTAAAGTTGCTACATTTTGAAACAATGCACCAGTTGTATCATTAGCAATCGCTGCTGTCATGTTTGACAAAGCATTGAAATTGCCACCTGCTAAAGAATTTCCAGCAGAGTCAACCATGGTTAATTTTAATTCTGTTAAAGTAATAGATTCTAATAAGTCTCTATCTGCATTGTTAGCAGCTAAGATTGAATCTAATCCAGAAGGAATAACACCAGTAGTATCTAAAGCACCGGTACTGTCTACTTGGTCAAATTGAAAGCTTACTTCTTGTGAGTAAGGTATTGTTACTGCAACTCCTAAATCGTTACAAGAAACAAAAATTGTCGACCCTAATAAGATCGTTCCAGCAATTACGCTATGGAGTAAAGTTTTTTTCATATGGGTTGTTTTTTTAATAACACATTAATGCTACAAAGCTAAGGATAATTTTTTTATCCAAAAACCCCTAAATCAGCCTACTGCGCTAGTTCGTTGACAAATTGAATCACTTCATAGGGGTGATTGTTCACTTTTTTGTCCCCTCTTTTTTTACCTAAACGCACAATTATGGTGTTTTTGCTAGGAACAACTATGATGTACTGACCCAAAATTCCCCTACAATAAAATGCAGGAACTTTGGCATTTTTTAAAACCCACCATTGGTAACCATAGTAGTCTGTTTGATTTCCAAATTCATCTTTTAAACCATTGCTTTCTGTCGAAATGTTTACCCAGTTACTATCTACTATTTGTTCGTTATTCCACTTCCCTTTTTGTAAATATAATTTTCCAATTCTAGCAAAATCACGCGCATTTGTATAAAAACAACAGAATGCTTTTTCGTCTCCATCAACATGGTCGATGCTCCATTTAGCATCGTGTTCTGCACCAATTTTTGACCATAATTTTTCAGATGCATAAGCAGCATTTGTTTTACCAGTTGCAGCGCTCAGCACTAAACCTAACAATTGTGTGTCACCGCTTTTATATTTAAACTCAGTGCCTGCAGGCTTTTCAGCCTTTAATGAAAATACCAATTTCTTTAAGTCATTTCCATAATACGCATCTGTAGTTTGATTTATAGGTGTGCTATAAGATTCGTGAAAATTTAATCCTGAAGCCATTCTTAATAAATCTTTGATGGTTATTTTCGCAAGCTCACCACTATTATATGTTGGAAGATATTTTCCAATAGGATCATTTACACTTCCAATTTTCCCTTCATCGATTGCAATACCTACTAAAATACTAATGATACTTTTTGCCATTGAAAAAGAATTAGAATAGGAACTGTCTCCGTAACCGTCCCAATATTCCTCATATTTAATGGAGTCGTTTTTAATCACTAGAAATGCAACCGATTCGGTCTCTGTAAGTGTTTTTCTTAAGGAGTCTGAAAGCGGATGTGTATTTTTGTCTATAGCGCTAGGCCAAGGCATTTTAGGGCCATTGTTTGGTATTGTCCTAAATTCAAAAATGTTTAAATCATCTATGTTGGCTTGTTGATGAATAAGCGCCTTGTAAATATAGGTAGTACCAGTTGCCCAAATTGCAAGATTAGCTATTAAGATAATCGCAATTCCATAACGAATTATTTTTTGTTTCATGATGCTATAATTTCCATTTCAAATAAATCGGCCAAATGTTTTTTTAGTTTTATTTTCACTAATTCAAAATCAACTTTTTCGCCAAGTTCAGCTTCCATAGATGTCACCGCTTTGTCATCGATTCCACATGGAATAATATTTTTAAAATGCGCTAAATTAGTATTCACATTAAATGCAAAACCATGCATGGTTACCCATCTACTACACCTTACGCCCATAGCGCAAATTTTTCTAGCCTTAAAAGGATTGTCGCTCTCTAACCATACACCTGTTTGACCTTCAGACCGACCTCCTTGAATTCCATATTCTGCTAGCGTCAATATCACCGCTTCTTCTAGTAGCCTTAAATATTTATGAATATCTGTAAAAAAGTAGTCTAAATTTAAAATAGGATAACCTACAATTTGTCCTGGTCCGTGATAAGTAATATCTCCACCTCGATTTATTTTATAGAAACGCGCATGGTTATCAACTAATCCTTTTTCATCTAAAAGTAGGTGTTCCATTTTTCCGCTTTTACCTAAAGTATATACCGGCGGATGCTCGCAAAATATCAAATAATTTTTAGTAGGATCATTGCTATTATTTGTTCTGTTTGCCGTTTTAATTTGAACAATTTCAGCAAACAATTTCTCTTGTTGATCCCATGCCTCTTGGTAATCAATTAAACCCCATTCTTGAAATTCGACGGGTATTTTTTTAGTCTCAGCTGATATTAAATCTTGCATAAAAGCAATTGAAGTTTAAATACAAAGTTACAAACTTTATAGATTGTACAATTGATATGGCTATACATAATGACTTTGGAAGAGAAGGAGAACAAATTGCAAAAGCTTATCTATTGAAGGAAGGCTATCAAATAATTGCTGAAAATTATCAATTCAGCCATGTAGAGATTGATTTAATTGCCTATAAGAATAAATTACTTGTTTTTGTGGAGGTAAAGTCAAGAGGATCTTCAAAGTATGGCCACCCCGAAAACTTCGTAAATAAAGATAAACGCAAATACCTCAAGCGGGCTGCAAGGGCATATCTTGCAGGCTCTGGTCATCGAGGTGAGGTAAGGTTTGATATAATTGCCATCATCAAAGAACGACATCTTTTTAAAGAGCTTAAACACTTTGAAGACGCATTCTTTTAAAAGGCATTTTACACTTTTGCATTGTCAATCAAATTCTTATTTTTGTTTCATGACCAACGAACAGATCAAGGATTTAAGAGATCGCATCACATCTCTGAGGAGGCATCTTTGACATCGATCAAAAATTAATTGAGATCGAAAAAGAACAAGCGCAAACTTTAGCGCCAGATTTTTGGGAAGACCAAAAAGCAGCAGAAAAAATCTTACATCAAATTAAAGCAAAAAAAGTTTGGACAGAAGCATTTGCAAATGTAAATGCAGTTGTCGAAGACACCATTGTGCTTTATGAATTCTATAAAGACGGAGCCGTGCTTGAGCCTGAAATGCTGGGCCAGATGGAACTTGCGTGGAAAGCTTTAGATGAGTTAGAGTTTAAAAATATGCTGAGTGGCGAAGAAGATCAACTCAATGCGGTGCTTACTATCAATGCAGGCGCGGGGGGAACAGAAAGTTGCGATTGGGCAGCGATGCTGATGCGTATGTATATTATGTGGGGTGAAAAAAACGGATATCAAGTTAGGGAAATCGATTATCAAGCAGGGGAAGGTGCTGGAATTAAATCTTGTACTTTAGAGTTTGAAGGTGCTTTTACATATGGATATTTGAAAGGTGAAAACGGCGTGCATCGTTTGGTAAGAATTTCTCCATTTGATTCTAATGCAAGAAGACATACTTCATTTGCTTCGGTATATGTTTACCCATTGGTAGACGACTCTATTCAAATTGATATCAATTTAGCGGATGTAAGTTGGGATACTTTTAGAGCAGGTGGCAAGGGTGGCCAAAACGTCAATAAAGTGGAAACAGCAGTTCGTTTAAAACATGCTCCATCAGGAATTATTATTGAATGTCAACAGGAGCGTTCCCAAAATCAGAATAAGGAAAAAGCTTTAAAAATGCTTAAATCCCAACTATACGAGTTGGAGTTGAGGAAGAAAAACGAAGCAAAACAAGCCGTTGAAAGCACTAAAAAGAAAATTGAATGGGGTTCTCAGATTAGGAACTATGTATTGCACCCTTATAAATTGGTGAAAGACCTACGAACAAACATGGAAACCTCTAATGCTCAGGGAGTTTTGGACGGAGAACTCAATCCTTTTATCAAGGCTTATTTAATGGAATTCTAAACTAATATTAAAATTGATACTTATGCTTAGGCATAGTATATTTAACCATAATTAATTCGATACGTTTTGAAAATCTGTGTACCCAAAGAAAATAAAGAGCGCGAAAATCGTGTGGCTTTAACACCCTCGGTGGTGAAACAATTAACAACTGCTGGATACGAAGTTTGCGTTGAAGCTGGTGCTGGTTTGAAATCATATTTTGATGACGCAAGTTATCAAGCTGCTGGAGCGAACATCGAAACTGATGCGCAAAAAATTTATACAACTGCAGATGTAGTATTGAAAGTAAATGCACCTAATGCAGCAGAAATTGCAAACATGAAAAAAGAAGCAATTCTAATTTCATTTATGTGGGCAGCAACAAACCCCGAATTAGTAGCAGCATGTACTAACGCTGGCATATCTGCTTTTTCTATGGATGCGGTTCCCCGTATATCACGCGCTCAAAAAATGGACGCGCTTAGTTCGCAAGCAAATTTAGCTGGATATAAAGCGGTGTTAATGGCAGCAAATGAAATGGGAAAAATTTTACCCATGATGACTACTGCGGCAGGAACAATTCGTCCTGCGAAGGTGGTAATTTTTGGCGCGGGAGTAGCAGGCCTACAAGCCATCGCAACCGCAAAAAGATTAGGCGCTGTTGTAGAAGTAAGTGACATTCGTCCAGAAACAAAAGAACAAGTTCAATCTTTAGGGGGCAAATTCATCGAAGTAAAAAGCGATGAAAGTATAAAAATGGAAGGTGGGTATGTAAAAGGTGTTTCTGATGAGTTTTTGAAAATGCAACAAGAGTTGGTTTCTAAACACATTAAAGAAGCTGACATTGTAATTACTACTGCACTTATACCTGGTAAAAAAGCACCATTACTAGTTACTGAAGAAATGGTAGCTAGTATGAAATTCGGATCTGTTATTTTAGACATGGCAGTTGAACAAGGCGGAAACGTAGTTGGCAGCGAGCTCAATAAAACGATTCAAAAAAATGGTGTTACCATTATTGGAGAAAGTAATATTCCAAGTTTATTGCCAATGAATGCAAGCGAATTATATGCAAAAAACATTCAAACGTTATTGGTTCATTTATCTACTAAAGACCAATTTAATTGGGAGCTAAACGAAGACATTACCAAAGGTTCTTTAATTGTACACAACGGCACAGCAGTTCATCCATCAATCATTAAATAAAAAACAAATGGAACAGATATTATCATTCATAAGTACGCATCGTGAGATGATTTACTTTATCATATTAGCAGTATTTGTAGGAGTAGAAGTAATCGGGCATGTGCCTTCTGTATTGCATACCCCATTGATGTCTGGCGCTAATGCCATTCATGGAGTGGTTGTGGTAGGAGCAATTATTGTGATGCTAGACACCGACGCTACAAATTACATTTCATTAACATTAGGAACAGTTGCTGTGATTTTAGGAACGTTAAATGTGGTGGGAGGTTTTGTTGTTACAGACAGAATGTTGGATATGTTTAAAAAGAAATAATCTTAAAGAAAATTTTATGACACAATATTTATTAGAAATAGCTTACCTCATCGCTTCCATTACTTTTATTATTGGATTAAAGATGATGAGTAATCCTAAAAAAGCAAGACAGGGAAATTTAATTGCAGCCGCTGGTATGACCATTGCAATTATTGGCACAATCTTTCTTTATACAAAAGAAGGATTAACTTCTCGTGATAATATTAAAATGATTTTAATTTTTGGTGGTATTGCAACCGGAACAATTATTGGCTGGTTGACTGCTAAAAAAGTACAAATGACTAAAATGCCAGAACTGGTTTCTATGTTCAATGGGATGGGCGGTGCGTGTGCTGCTTTAATAGGTTTGATGGAATTTCATCACAGCGTTGGACAAACATCTACCATGGTTACTGTACTTGCCGGAATGATCATAGGTAGTGTTTCTTTCTCTGGAAGTATCATTGCGTATTTAAAATTAAATGGCGCAATGGCAAAACCAATTCGTTTGCCAAAATATAATATCATCAACACCATTGTTATGTTTGCTTTATTTGCATTCGCAGCATATGTGGTAATGAGCGGATCGGATAGCAGCACATTATTGTATTTATTATTTGCATCTGCATTATTTTATGGAATTCTATTTGTTATTCCAATTGGTGGTGCAGACATGCCAGTAGTAATTTCATTGTTAAATTCTTTTACAGGTTTAGCTGCAGCATTTGGTGGATTTCTTTATGACAATAAAGTAATGTTAACAGGTGGTATATTAGTAGGGTCAGCGGGCACCTTGTTAACAATTGTAATGTGTAAAGCAATGAACCGTTCTTTGTTTAGTGTAATTTTTGGATCGTTTGGAAGTAGCGCTGCTGCTGCTGATGGCGCCGATGTTGCAGGTTCTATTAAAGATATTTCCACTACTGACGTTGCTGTTTTAATGAACTATTCTAAACGTGTAGTAATTGTTCCAGGTTATGGATTAGCAGTTGCACAAGCACAACATATTATCCATGAATTAGAATTATTATTAGAAGAAAGAGGCGTAGAAGTTAAATACGCAATACATCCAGTTGCGGGTCGTATGCCTGGCCACATGAACGTATTGTTAGCAGAATCAAATGTTGATTATGGTAAAATGGTTGAGATGGAAGAAATCAATTCTGAATTTGAACAAACAGATGTGGTTTTAGTTGTCGGCGCAAACGACGTGGTTAACCCTGCAGCGAAAACCGACCCAAGCTCACCAATTTATGGTATGCCAATTTTAGATGTAGAAAAAGCAAAACACATTATTGTAAACAAGCGCTCTATGAGTGCCGGCTACGCAGGCATTGAGAACTTATTATTCTATAACCCAAAAACAAGCATGTTTTTTGGTGATGCGAAAAAAGCACTAACAGATTTAGTCGCAGAATTAAAAACAATGTAGTTTAAAAATAATTCAAACAACAAATTCTTGCCATTCGCAAGAATTTGTTGTTTATAGCCATATATAAAATTGAAAAAGACAATTGTCTTAATTTTTTTACTGCTTTCGGTAAATGTTTTTTCACAAAACAAGAAACCTTTTTTTTCAGATACATTGCGTTCTGTTAATATTGATTCAGCTATGGCGGTAACTGCAAAACGTGGATTGTCAATCAACGACTTTACAAGTGTAATGCTTAAAGACACTATGTTTTACGAGGCTTTTAGAGCATTGAAAAAATACTCGTTCATTGCCGAAAATAAAATCAATACATTCGATGACGACCAGAAACAAATCGCTAAAATTTATCGAAAAATAAAACATGTAAACGAAGGGTTAAAATACCATCAAGAAATATTATCGAAAACTGATAGCGGGAAAGTTTTTAAATACAATGGTGATTTTGATTTGTTTACAGTTAAAATGTTTTCCTATATTTTCATGAATGAAAATAATACCGATTTTTTAGCTGATAAAAAAGTAACAAGAAAAGAAACAGACGAAGAGGGTTATAAAGAAAAATTAAAAACTTTAATTTTTACACCTGGAAAAGCTGTAAAAGGAGTGCCACTAATTAGTGACAAAACCGAAATATTTAGCCCAGCTCTTTCGAAATATTACCAGAACAGTTTTTACTATGCAACCTACCAAGGCAATATTCCTGTTTATTATTTCAAATGTAAACTAAAAGACAATATCAGCTGGTGGAATCAAGGAGAAACCATGATTCAAGAGCTGACAACCATATTTGACGCCAAAAACATGAATATTTTGGGTCGTTACGTTGAAATGACCTATTCTTCCATTCCGTTCGATTTTCATGTTAAAATGAACATAGAAATGACTTATTTAAACGAAGAAACCTTGGTCCCGACACATATTTCTTATGATGGTGACTGGGATATACCATTTAAAAAAAGAGAAATCTGTACCTTTGACATTCAACACTATTCATTTAAATAATGATTCGCAAAGAGACCATTGACAAAATTTTTGAAATTGCCGCTATTGAAGAAGTAGTAGGCGATTTTGTGAATTTAAAAAAGCGTGGTGCGAATTTATTAGGCAACTGTCCTTTTCATAATGAAAAGACACCTTCGTTTACTGTTTCACCAAGCAAAGGCATTTATAAATGTTTTGGTTGCGGTAAAGCAGGCAATTCCGTGAACTTTATCATGGAGCACGAAAAACTAACCTATCCTGATGCGCTAAGGCAGCTAGCAAAAAAATACAATATTGCTATTGAAGAAGACGAAACTATTTCTGACGAGGATAGGGAAAAATATAATCACCGTGAAAGCTTAATGTTGACATCAGATTTTGCAAAGAAATTTTTTGTTGATACGCTATGGAATACTGAATACGGCCAAACCGTTGGTTTAAGTTATTTTAAAGAGCGCGCTTTCAGGGAAGACATTGTAAAAAAATTCGAATTAGGTTTTAGTCCGCAAGAATGGTCTGGTTTAACAGAAGCTGCTAAAGAAGCTGGATTCGAGGATCGCTATTTAATTGAAACAGGATTAAGTATTCTACACGAAGAAAAGAAATCTGTTTACGATAGGTTTCGCAATCGTGTAATGTTTCCTATACATAACATTACCGGAAGGGTAATTGCATTTGGCGGAAGAATTTTAGCAACGAATCCTAACAGCCCAAAATATGTTAATTCGCCAGAGAGTGAAATTTATCACAAGAGCAATGTGCTTTATGGAATTTATTTCGCTAAAAAAACCATAAGAGATTTAGATAATTGTTTTTTAGTGGAAGGTTATACCGATGTTGTTTCCTTGCATCAGTCTGGCATTGAAAACGTCGTCGCATCATCGGGCACTTCGTTAACCACTGAACAAATTAGGTTAATTGGACGCTTTACAAAAAATATTACGATCCTCTATGATGGTGACCCTGCAGGGATCAAGGCCTCTTTAAGGGGTATTGATATGATATTAGAAGAAGGCCTGAATGTGAAAATTGTTTTATTTCCTGATGGCCATGATCCGGATTCTTATGTGCGTTCGGTTGGTGGAACTGCTTTTCAAGAATATGTTTTAAAAACACAATCAGACTTTATAGTATTTAAAACTAATTTATTATTAGCAGATACGCACAACGATCCAATTAAAAAAGCAGATTTAATTAGAGACATTGTAGAAAGTATTGCAAAAATTCCAGATGCAATTAAGGCTTCATTATTTATAAAAGAATGCAGCAAGCTGATGGACATGGACGAGCGCTTATTGCTTTCCGAACTAAATAAATTTAGTTTAAAGAAAGTTAAGAAAGCGAATAACCAAGAAGAGTTGAGCACCATTGGAATTGAAAGTGAAATTCAAGCTACTCCAATTGTTAAAGAAAATAGGCCAAACGATTCGCAGGAAAAAGAAGTGATTCGAATTTTGGTTAATTACGCCAATCAAAACATCACCTTAGCAGACGAAGCTGGAAAGCCTCAATCAATAAGCATTGCAGCGTATATTTTGCAAGTAATTGAGCAAGAACAATTGGCATTTGTAAACGAACCATATATTCAATTACTTGGCATTATTCAGGCAGCAATTGCAGATGGCGTAGTGCCTTCTCAAACGTTCTTTAGTAACCATTCGAATCAAATTGTCGCAACCCTTTCTGCAGCGCTACTATCTTCGCCTCACAATTTAAGTGAACGATGGAAAGAGCATGATATCTATATTCCTCAAGAAGAAAAGATATTAGAAAAAGTGGTGAAGAGTGCACTCAATCATTTGCGCTTAAATAAATCGAAAAAATTATTTTTTGAAATTGGGGAACGACTGAAAGAAAATCTTTCAGAAGAAGAAACAACCATGTATTTGCAAACACACATGGCCATGCGTGAACAAATTAAATTCTTTGAAAGAGAACTTGGTCTGGTGATTTTAAAATAATTAAGCAATTGCCCAAGTGAGCATATACTCATTATGCTTTAAAAAACTAATTTGATAACTTTCTTGAAAGCCTGGAATGTCTATGCATGCTGAAACTGAAGCAGCAGACTCATAATCAAATTTATCAATTTTTATACCGTCAATAAAAGGAAGAGCACCTTTTCCGTATAACTTAAATAATGTTTCTTTGATTCCCCAACAAACATATAATTGCGCTAGTTCATCTTTTTCTGAAATGAATGATAGTTCATCTTCACTCAAGAAACGTTTTTTAATTTTTGAAATGCGATCTGTAATTTTTTCAATGTCTACGCCTACTTTTTTATTTTCATAAATAATTACAGCTGCCATGTCGCAAGCATGAGAAATACTGATTTCATATTTCGAGTTTTTGACAAATGGCTTTTGGTGTTCGTCAATATTAATTTCGATGTATTGTTCTGTTTGTAACAAAGTTCTTAATAAAACCCTGCTGCCTAACCACTGTCTTTTTCTTGCGGGGCTAAGCTTTTCAATATAGTCAAGTTCCGACTTGTTCAATTGCAGCATAGCCAATAAGGTTTCGTTCGACTCCGAGATCTCCCAAATGGCTATTTCGCCTTTATCCGCAAATTTACTCGACCAAACAATTGGCATATTTATGAATCAGAATTTTAAAAAAATTATTAATTTAGGACAAAAGTAAATAATCGCGCGATGATTTTATCGGATAAAAGAATTTTAGAAGAAATTGAGAAGGGTACAATTGTTATTGAGCCTTACGATCAAAAATGTTTAGGCACGAATTCTTATGATGTACATTTAGGCAAATACCTAGCTGTATACAAAGACAGGGTTTTAGATGCTAAAAAGCACAATGAAATTGAACATTTTGAAATTCCGCCAGAAGGATTTGTATTGCAACCAAACACTTTGTATTTGGGGGTTACTTTGGAATATACAGAAACACACGCGCATGTTCCATTTTTGGAAGGTAAATCCAGCACAGGACGATTAGGTATTGACATACATGCTACAGCTGGGAAAGGCGACGTAGGTTTTTGCAATACGTGGACACTTGAAATCTCGAGCACACAACCTGTTAGAATATACCATGGCATGCCTATAGGGCAATTGATCTACTTTGTGGTAGAAGGCGATGTAGAAGTAATGTATAATACCAAAGGCAATGCAAAATACAATGGCAAAACAGTAAAGCCTGTAGAAAGCATGATGTATAAAAACGAATTTTAATTACAACACGATGCGCCAGTTTTCTGCTTTAATCTTTTGTTTATTATTTTATAATTTAAGTGTTGCGCAAATTGGAAACTACCAAGGTAAGCCGCATTATTTAATTGACAGTTATAGAGCTGGTGTAAAAATTGGAACGGTAGAAGTAGAAATGTACCCAAGCATTGCGCCTAAACATGTTCGAAATTTTGACAGTTTAGTTACGGAACATTTTTTTGATACCACTGCATTTCATCGCGTCGTTCCTGGTTTTGTAATTCAAGGAGGTGATCCAAATTCGAAGCATGGCCCTAAAAGCACATGGGGAATTGGCAATCCAAATCAAGTAAATATTCCAGCAGAATTTAATCCTATATCTCATCAACGTGGCGTCCTGTCTGCTGCTAGAGACAACGACATCAATTCAGCAAACTCTCAATTTTTTATTTGTGTTGCAGCAGCCACACATCTAGACAATAATTACACAGCATACGGAAAAGTAATTGCGGGTATGACGGTAGTCGATAATATTGTTTCTTCTGCTAGAGATGCAAACGACAATCCTTTACAAAAAATCGAAATGTTTGTAAGCAAAGGAATAGTAGATACGTCAAGTTGTAACAATACTCCAATTATTATTCAGCCTGAAAATAATTTTGCAGGCATTAGCGGCAATTACCTTTTCAAATGGAATGCAGTAACTGGTGCATTGGTTTATGATTTAGAATTCGCAACCGACAGTTTATTCCAAAATATTGTTTTAAGAAAATCAACGGCTGCGTTGAGTGTTGCCATTAGCGAACTTAGCCCTGGAAAAGTAAAATATTTTTGGAGAATATTTGCCAATAACGGAGGTTTTAAAAGCCCTGCAAGCACAACAAGAATAGTATATACAGGTCTTAATGCGCCTCAACTCCTTTTACCATTAAATGCTTCTGTCGGAAAGTCAACACAAACCCATTTCGAATGGGCGAAGGTAGCAATGGCTAATTCATACCGCATTCAGGTTTGTACTACACCAGCATTTACAGCTTCTGCTATCAAGTTAGATTCATCAGGGATTACCGACACTTTTTTTAATTATAATTTTTCATTGACCAATAGAAAATATTATTGGAGAATTGCTACTGAGGTAAATGGAGTCGCAGGTTTAAATTCTTCTCCAATTTATTTTACAACAGGAAGCACTACTGGTATTTTTCAAAACCAACTACTACAAATTAGGCAATATCCAAATCCTGTTAATGGCAGCGTTAATTTTGAATACAACAATTGGGCAGAGCAAGTAAAACTGCTCATTTATGATTCAAATGGTAAATTACTTTCCACACAAAACATATACCCTCAAAATAATACCGTAGCGTTTCCGTTCAATTTGCCTAAAGGGCACTATTTATATCGTATTGAAAGTGGTAAACAATATAGCACAGGCAGCATCGAAGCATTATAATTGGGATATACCTGTCTTATATTTTTTTCGCATATTTGTGGCTTAAATAAATATCATGAGCCAACACGCACCGGTAGTCGAAAAATTCAATAAATATCAAATCATCACCATTGTAATTCTTGCACTAACGCAATTTACCGTTGTGTTAGATTTTATGGTTATGTCGCCACTTGGTGATATGCTTATGAAATCGATGGGTTTAACAACCGCTCAATTTGGATTCGCTGTTTCAAGTTATGCATTTAGTGCAGCTATTTCTGGTTTTCTTACCGCTGGGTTTGCAGATAAATTCGATAGAAAAAAATTATTATTATTTTTCTATATCGGTTTTATCATCGGCACATTAATGTGTAGCCTGGCTACTAATTATAGTATGCTTATTACCGCTAGAATTGTAACCGGTTTATTCGGTGGAGTAATAGGTTCTATATCGTTAGCCATTGTTGCTGATTTATTCCCAATCCAAAAACGTGGTAGGGTGATGGGCTTTTTGCAAATGGGCTTTGGCGCAAGTCAAGTATTGGGCATTCCTATTAGTTTATATATCGCAAATTATTTTAATTGGGAAGCACCCTTTATGATGATTGTAATTTTCGCATCATTAATCTGGTTAATAATTGCTTGGAAACTTCAACCAATTAACAAACACCTTACGATTAAAACAGATAAAAACGCATTCTTACATTTATGGCATACAATCGCTAGAAAAGAATATCGTGTAGGCTTTTTAACAACTGCATTATTGTCTTTAGGAGGATTTATGATGATGCCGTGGGGAAGCGCATTTGCTATCAACAACCTAAAAGTTAGTCCAGCTCAATTGCCAATAATGTTTATGGTGGGTGGCATAAGTTCGTTGGTTATAATGCCATTAATAGGCAGGCTGAGTGATCGATTTGAAAAGTTTAAGGTATTTACCTACGCAAGCATTTGGATGGCTACAGTAGTAATTATATACACCAACCTTTCTGCAGTTCCGTTTTATTTTATATTATTCATGAACGTAGTAATGATGATTGGAATTTTAAGTCGCATGGTACCTGCAATGGCATTGGTTTCTGCATTACCTGAAATGCAAGATAGAGGTGCATTCATGAGTATTAATTCTTCTTTACAACAATTTGCAGGTGGTATTGCAGCTGCAATTGGCGGAATGATTGTGGTTCAACAAACAAAAACTAGCCCATTAGAAAATTTTAATGTTTTAGGCTATGTAATTTTGGTTTTATCAGTCATTAATATTTTAATGGTTTATCGATTGAGTAAAATCGTTAAAGAAAAACTAGCCAAAAGAGCTGCAGCCGCTACTGTTTAGCGACTCTTCTTAAGCCAGCTTTTGCTTTTGTTTCGATGCTATTTTTGTATTCCTCGTTTTTCATTTGGCTACAAAGGCTATAGTAATACTGCGCTTTAGGATAATTTTTTTTATACTCATAAATATAACCCAACTGCAGTGAAGCATTTGCTGCGAAGTAATAAGGCATATTTAAACCAGTGCTTACGGTCGAGGTATAAAACATAATTGCCTGTTCAATTCTATTTTGTTGGTGATAAATTCTGCCAAGTCGGTATAGGTATTCTAACTTTTCTTTTGTTAAAGTAAAGCTACTTGCTTTTTTATCTTTCAAAGACAGCAATGCTTTATCATAATAGCCGCCATCAAAATATAGCCGCGCCTTTAATAATGACAAGTCTGGCGGATACACTTGTAAACAAAGGTTTTGAGCATCTTTGTCTTTTTCTGAAATGGCTTGCCCTCTCACCTTGCAAAGAGAAATATAAGCATTGTATTTATCGATATTTCCACGCAACAAATGGAACCATGCAATTTTTAAATAGGAATCTTTAATGTTGAAATTGCCTGTATAGTTTTTCAAATAACTCTCAAAATAATTTGCTGCATCATTGTCAAATCTATTTATTTTACATAATCCTAATAAATAATCTAGGTGAAAGAAAGAGGCATATGCACTCGATTTCGGTCGTTCCATTAATAGTTGAATGGCTTCGTCTGTATGCCCAGTTTTGCTTGCAGCAAGTGCTTTAATATAAACGCCAAGTAAATTTGTATTCGGAATCACATCACAAACATTTTTTATTTTGTCAAATGCGCCTAGGTCACCTTCTTTACTTAAATAAATAAAACTCAAAAAGAATGCAGATTCATCGTACAGAAAAGCATAGCTACTTTTAGGTAATTTCTGCGTCAAATCTTCTAACATTGCTGCGCCTTGCTCTACATTTCCTTTGAGGCCAATTGATGAAAGCGCCCATTTGTATTGCTCAGGAACCATTCCTATTAATCCATATAGCAAGGCGAAACTCTTTTTATTTGGCAAAAAGTCTGGGAATTTGTGCTGGTTTTCTTCCAGTAACTTATAAGCTTTTTGTAATTCATATGCGCCGCTGATAAATTCTTGGTATTTAAATCGATTGATACAGCTTTGCAAATTAATTTCAGCTTCCACATATAAATACCAAGGAGAACTTGCATCGTCGCTTGCAATTAAATCTAATCTTTTTGATTTATTTGATTTGAGCGTTTCGAAACTGGCATTAGTTTCTGTTGTTAGCACTTTTAAAAAGTCGATGTAGTTTTCTAGTAGTACTGGAATTTTATTACTCGGGTTTATTTTTTTTTCTTGCTGAATTTGCAATGCGCCCTCATTGAATTTTAACGATAAAATATTTTTATAAGCCTTAATGCAATTGTCGTTAAACACAAAATTCGCATTCGCAGCATTGCTACAAATCAAGAGGCATAAAAAAAATAGGTAGCGAAATTTTGGCATAAAAAAAACGACTCCATGAAGATAGGAATCGTTTTTCTATTTTAACAATATTGTCTAAAATTATGCTTCTGCTTTTACGAATCTGTCGTCTACTAAGATTCTTCCGCAATGTTCACAAACAATAATTTTTTTACCTTGTCTGATGTCTGATTGTCTTTGAGGCGGAATTTTGTTGAAACAACCAGAGCAAGAATCTCTAGATACAGTTACAACAGCTAATCCATTTTTAGCGTTTGTTCTTAATCTTTCGTATGCAATTAACAAACGTTCTTCAATTAACTTTTCAGCCTTAGCCGCTTTTTTCATTGCAGCTTCTTCTTCTTTTTCAGTTTCTTTAGTGATGACATCTAATTCAGCTTTTTTAAGATCTAAATCTTTTCTTCTTTCATCTAAAGAAGTTTGAGCTCCTTCTAATACTCTTGTTTTGTTTCCAATTTCAAAAGTATATTCTTTAATTTTTTTCTCTGAAACTTGAATGTCTAAACCTTGAATTTCAATTTCTTTTGAAAGCGCTTCGTACTCGCGGTTGTTTTTAACATTATTTTGTTGCTCCTCGTATTTTTTAATAGCGGCAGCAGCTTGTTTCATTGTATTTTTACGATTAACGATTTCGTCTTCTAATTCGTTGATCTCTTCTTTGATTTTATGAATGCGAGTTTCTAATCCTGCAACGTCATCTTCAAGATCTGCAACTTCCATTGGAAGTTCACCTCTAACAATACGAATTTTATCAATTTCAGAATGAATCGTTTGTAATTCGTATAAAGCTTTTAATTTTTGTTCTATTGTTGCTTCCATCTTTCTTTAATAATCTGCCTTTTAATAGTAAAATACTGGGTTAGTATTAATTTTCGTTAAGGAGAGTGCAAATGTAGGAAATTTATTTTGAATTATTTCTAATAACAGATCCATCGTAAACTGCTCACTTTCATAGTGTCCAACGTCAATAAGTACAATTTTAGCCTCAGCATCAAAGAATTGATGGTATTTAAAATCGGATGTAAAAAGCACATCGGCGCCTTGCGCAATAGCCGCTTTTGTTAAAAAGCTACCTGAACCGCCGCAAATGGCCACTTTTTCTATTTTTTTACCTAAATCGGCCGTATGTTTAATTACTCCTGTTTTGAACTGCTTTTTACAATGAGCTAAAAAATCTTGTAAAGTTCCAGCTTGTTCCCAAATCCCAACCATGCCACTTCCAACCTCTTGATTCGGGTTTTCTATTCGAAAAATTTGGTAGGCAACTTCCTCATATGGATGGTGATTGATCATGTTTTGTATAATTCCACTTTGTAAATGCTGTGGAAATATAACTTCGATGCAGATTTCTGGTTCGTAATGCCTAATACCCTTTTCACCGATATAAGCATTGCTTCGATGCCCAGGCTTAAAAGTCCCCTCACCTGTACTGGTAAAGCTGCATTCAGAGTAGTTGCCAATTTGGCCTGCGCCAGCAGCAAATAGCGCGTCTCTCAATACGCCAACCTGCTCATTTGGGCAATAGCAAGTCAATTTTCTAATCTCACCCGCTTTCGGGGCTAAAATTTGACGTTTTTGAAGACCAATTCGGTTAGCAATTTCATTATTGACTCCTAATTTTACATTATCTAAATTGGTATGAATGGCGTAAATAGCAATATCATGCTGGATGGCTTTCATCACCACTCTTTCAACATAACTTTTGCCATTGAATCGCTTTAATCCGCTAAAAACGATTGGATGATGGGCAATAATGATATTAGCGCCAGTTGCAATAGCCTCATCTACAACCGCTTCGGTGCAATCTAAACAAACAACGCCATTCCTAAGCTCCGTATCAGGGCTGCCTACTATTAAACCAGAATTATCGTAATCTTCTTGATAAGCAAGTGGAGCATATGATTCTAAAAAATCGCAAAGTGCTTTAATTTTCATTTGATTTTTTTGATGAGATTTTAATAAAGGTGCGAAAAATAATTTTTTTTATATATTTATTTTATGATTACGATAGCAGTTTACAATTTAAAAGGGGGTGTCGGTAAGACCGCTGCCGCTGTAAATTTAGCAGCAATAGCCGCTTCTGAAGGAGAAAATACCTTATTATGGGATTTAGATCCACAAGGCTCTACCTCATTTTACTACCGAGTTAAACCTAAATTTAAAGGTGGCGCGAAAAGCTTAATCGGAAGAGATTCTGAAATTTTAGCGTCGGTTAAAGAAACAGAATACGAAAACCTAGATTTAATCCCTGCAGATTTATCGATAAGAAACATGGATTCTTTTTTAGAAGAAGGCCGTGGTTCTAAAAAGAAATTAGCCGAAGCAATTAAGGGTTTAGCTGGAACATACGATAATTTATTTATCGATGCGCCTCCAGGCATTTCGCTTTTGTCTGAAAATATTTTTCAAGCAGCCGATTATATTTTAATGCCAATGATTCCTACCACTCTTTCTGTGCGTAGTTATGATATGATCATAGAATTTTTCGAGCAAAATAATTTAGACAAGCATAAAATATTGCCTTTCTTTTCTATGTATGATGCTAGAAAAAAGATGCAAGTAGATATTGTTTCAGAATTTGAAAACAAAAAAAGATTTTTACATACTGCAATTCCATACTCAACAGATGTAGAGCGTATGGGTTTGTATGAAGCGCCATTGGTTTCCTATTCAACTTATTCTAAAGCTGCGCTTGCTTACCATCAGTTGTGGTCAGAATTTTTAAGAAAAATGTAAGCAGTTGCTTAAGCCTTGCTGTAATTTTTATTCGCTAAATAAACGCCAATTAATATTCCAAGCAAGCCAAGAATTTGAATAAAGCTAATGGGCTCTCCGTCTAAGAAGCCCCAAAACAAAGCGACTATAGGTATTAAGTAGGTTACAGATGCTGCATATACGGGCGTAGTTAATTGAACTAATTTATTAAACAACACCAAAGAAATTGCAGTTCCAAAAAGCGCAAGCAATAAAATGTAAACCAAAGCTTGATGCGCAGCTGCATCATGCATTGTCTTAAATACAAAGTCGGTGTGGGCAAATAAATAATAACCATATACTGGCCCTATAATTAAAAGCGCCATCGAAGAAATTGCAATCGCTGGCAATTCGTGTAAGTAATTTTTTATTAAGTTAACACTCCAAGCATAACACAAAGTTGCTAAGAAAATATAAGAGCCGTAAAGGTAATTAGTTTCGATGCTTCCATTTCCTTTAAACATAATCAAAACAATTGCGCCAATCATTCCAATTACAATTCCTGTAATTTTTGTTGAAGAAAAATGTTGTTTAAAAAAAGTCACCGCCACAATTAAAGTAAACAAAGGGGTAAGCGAATTTAAAACACCGGCAGTAGAACTAGACAGTTTTGTTTGTGCATTGGCAAACAAAACAGCTGGCAACCCATTGCCAAGTAACCCTACTAGCGTTATGATACCTAAATATTTTAATGGTACTTTTTTAAAATTACTTATGGTTAAGGGTAATAAGAAAATGAATGAGAAAAACATGCGCATGGTTGCAACTTGAGCAGCCGAATAAACCCTTAGTCCATTTTTCATAAGTATAAACGAACTTCCCCAAATTAGCGCAAGTGCAATCAACAGTATGATTGGTAAGAACTGTTTTATTTTTGACATATCATTTTTTTCAGGCTGCAAAATAGAAATATATTTTCGTGTCTTTGGGATTTATTTCTATTTTTAAACAATGAGTAATTTTTTTGAAACACCAATTGAATTTTTGAAAGGAATTGGTCCAACTAAAGCAGAGGTGCTTAAAAAAGAGTTGGGGATATTTACCTTTCAAGACCTATTGTTTCATTACCCATTTCGATACATTGACCGTACCAAGTATTATCAAATCAAAGAAGTATCGGCAGACTTACCATTTATCCAGTTTATTGGAAAATTAATTAACAAGCAAGTTGTAGGAGAAAGACAAGGCAAAAGATTGGTTGCCCAATTCGAAGATGCAACTGGCATGATTGAATGTGTTTGGTTTCAAGGATTAAAATGGGCCGACAAAAATTTAATAATTGGAACAAGCTATGTTGTGTTTGGTAAGCCTAGTTATTTTGGGTCGAAAGCAAATATTGTTCATCCAGAAATTGAAACAGTCGCCAACCACGACCAATCTGTAGCAACTGCATTGCAGCCTGTTTACAATACAACAGAAAAATTAAAATCGTTTTACTTAGATAGTAAAGGCTTCTTGAAAATTCAGAAGCAATTGCTTTCTGTTGCTTTAAAAGAAGTTAGAGAAAACTTACCAACGTCAATTATTGCTAAGTACAATATGCTTCCTAGGGCAGAAGCAATAGCAGAAATTCATTTCCCAACCGATGCGAAAAAACTACAACGCGCTACTGCTCGATTAAAATTCGAAGAATTGTTTTTAATACAGATCAAATTATTAAAAATAAATTCGAATAGAAAATTAAAATCGAGGGGATTTGTGTTAAATAAAGTAGGAGATTTATTCAACACCTTTTATAAAGAAAAAATTCCATTTGAATTAACAGGAGCACAGAAAAGAGTAGTTAAGGAAATTAGAGCGGATACAGTTTCTGGAATGCAGATGAATAGGCTGCTTCAAGGGGATGTAGGAAGTGGGAAAACCATGGTTGCGCTATTGACCATGTTGCTTGCTATTGACAATGGTTTTCAAACTTGCTTGATGGCTCCAACTGAAATTTTAGCGCAACAACATTTTCATTCGCTTAAAGAAATGCTTTCCGATTTGCCTGTAAAAATTAGCATTTTAACAGGCTCTGCAAAATCAAAAGCAAGAAAAGAAACACTAGCAGATTTACTTACTGGCGAATGCCATATAGTTGTTGGCACGCATGCCTTAATTGAAGAAACTGTTCAGTTTAAAAATTTAGGGATGGTGGTTATTGACGAACAACACCGATTCGGAGTAGAGCAAAGAGCAAAGCTTTGGAAGAAAAATAAACAGGCTCCTCACGTGCTTGTTATGACTGCAACGCCTATTCCGAGAACCTTAGCGATGACGCTCTACGGAGATTTGGACGTTTCTGTAATTGATGAATTACCTGCAGGAAGGGTGCCTATTGAAACCGTTCATCAAACAGAAGGCCAACGGTTAAGATTAAATGCATTCATTGCAAAAGAAATAGAAAAGGGCAGGCAAGTATATGTCGTTTATCCTTTAATTAAAGAATCTGAAAAATTAGATTTATTAAATTTAAATGAAGGATACGAAAGCATTGTTCGTGCATTCCCGCTTCCAAAATATAAAGTATCAGTGGTGCATGGACAGATGAAACCTGCAGATAAAGATTTTGAAATGCAAAGATTTGTAAAAGGCGAAACACAGATTATGGTGGCAACTACCGTAATAGAAGTAGGAGTAAATGTTCCTAACGCTTCCATTATGGTTATAGAAAATGCAGAGCGTTTCGGGCTTTCTCAATTACATCAATTAAGAGGTAGAGTGGGTAGAGGTTCTGAGAAATCTTATTGCATTTTAATGTCTGGAAATAAATTATCTAACGATGGTAAAACACGATTACAAACCATGGTGCAAACCAGCAATGGATTTGAAATATCTGAAATAGATTTACAGTTACGCGGCCCTGGTGATTTGCAAGGCACACAGCAGAGCGGTGTATTAGACCTTCACATTGCAGATTTAGCAAAAGACCAAAGAATATTACAAGAAGCAAGAATTGCAGCACAAGAGATTTTAGCTGAAGACGCAAACCTTGCAGCTCCAGCAAATTATTGCCTGCGCGCTTACTTATCGATTCAAAATAAAAATCAAATTAATTGGGAGCAGATTTCTTAGGGTATGGTATTTAGTAGCGCGCTTTTTTTGTTTTTATTTTTACCAATATTTTTTGTTGTTTATTTTTTAGCGCCTGCAAAACATAAAAACAAAGTCATTTTAGTTTTTAGTTTTTTGTTTTACCAATGGGGTGCGCCACAATTTGTGTATCTATTATTGCTCGTAACATTTGTCGATTTTTTTATAGTCAAGGAAATGGACCGAGCGAATGGCGGGAAAAGAAAAATGCTTTTAATAAGCTCACTCTTGCTTAACATTGGGCTTTTAGCCTATTTTAAATACGCTAATTTTTTTATTGAAAACACAAATGCAGTTTTAATTGCTGCAGGTATTAAATCTGTCGAATGGACGAATGTTGTGCTACCAATTGGAATTTCATTTTTTGCATTCGAAACCCTCACTTATGCAATTGACGTGTATCGTAGGGTTCATAAGCCGCTTGTCAATGTATTAGATTATTACACTTACATCTTACTTTTTCCAAAATTAATTGCAGGGCCAATTGTCAGGTTTCACGAGATAGCCGATCAAATATCTGATAGAACAGCCGAGGATACCATTGAAAATAAATTAATTGGTTTTCATCGATTCATAATTGGGTTAGCTAAAAAAATATTGATTGCAAATGTGATGGCACAAATTGCAGACACTGCTTTTGATTCACAAGTAAACCACATTGGTGCATATAATGCATGGCTAGGGGCTATTGCTTATTCGTTTCAGATTTATTTTGATTTTTCAGGTTATTCCGACATGGCAATTGGCTTAGGAAGAATGATGGGATTCAGGTTCATCGACAATTTTAACAACCCATATATTTCTGGCAGCATTACTGAATTTTGGAGAAGATGGCACATGAGCTTAGGTCGTTGGATGCGTGATTATTTATACATTCCATTAGGAGGAAATAAAGGCACTAAATTGCGCGTGTTTTTTAATTTATGGTTGGTGTTTTTGGTTTCAGGATTATGGCATGGTGCGGCCTGGAACTTTATAGCCTGGGGAGCATTTCACGGTTTTTTCTTAATAGCAGACAGGCTTTTTCTTCTTGATTTTTATAATCGCATTGGTAAATACCCAAGCGTTATAATTACCTATATCATCACGCTATTTGGTTGGGTTTTATTCAGGTCTAATAATATCGAGTCGGCAAAAAAGTATTTTTATGAAATGATTCAAATAAATACAAGTACAGAATTACATATCAGCAATAATTATTTCACAACTATTTTTTTACTAGCTGTTGTATTTTCTTTTTCAGCGCTCTCTTCAAAAATCGAAAGAATACAATTGGCTTTTTATGATGGAGAACTAATCAATAATCATTTTTATAAAACATCCATTGTAATGTTTTTGTTATTGCTATTGACATTACAATTCGTAATCAGCGCTAATTTTAACCCTTTTATTTATTTCAGATTTTAATGAAACAGCAAAAAAACAAAAGGGTGGTTAAAGTTGTATTTGCAATGATGTTTGCCATGCTGCTCTTACCTATGCTAAATTATAAGAATATTTGGCTGAAAGAATTGTACTTGCATGGCTCCGAAAACCAGGCAGAAAGACCTAAATGGAGTACCAAATCTTATTTCGCTGGGCAATACCAAGATTCTTTTGCAAATTTTGTTTCAGCTAAACTTCCATTAAGATCTTATGCTATTAAAGCACATAATCAAATATTATTTTCAGCGTTTAAATATACTACTGCCGCTCAAGTGATTGTTGGCAAAGAAAACTATTTATACGAGACTCCTTATTTAAATGCGGTTAATGGTAATTCATACATTGGTGACGCAGAAATTATTAAACGAAGTCTTAAGCTTCAAAAAATTCAAAATGCATTAGCAAAAAGAAACAAAAAACTACTGGTTTTATTTGCACCAGGGAAAGCCAGTTATTTTCCTGAAAAAATTCCAAACGATTTTTACAAAAAAAGGGTTAAGAACAACCACAGTGAATTGATAAAAGCATATCAAAAACATCAAATATCCTATATAGACTTTCTATCCTATTTCAACGAGATAAAAGCAAATTCGAAATTCCCACTATATGGAAAGTATGGAATTCATTGGTCTCAATACGGAATGTCTTTAGCCATGGATTCGGCTTTAAAAAAAATAGCGCAAGAATTCAATAGAAAATTCGCTAGTAAAGAAAAAATTAAAACAGAGCAGTTAAATAATTACCGTTTTACAGATAATGATGTTGAACTTGCACTTAATTTATATTTTGATTTACCCAAAGAGCAGATGGCTTACCGAAGTTTCGAATGGAAAGAAAATGCTTCATCTTTTAAACCCAATGTATTGGTAGTAGCAGATAGTTATTGGTGGTTAGTTCACAATAATTATATCAGCAAAAAAATATTTAACGACTATCATTTTTTATATTATAATAAGTCTATTTATAATTTTGACCAACAACTAAACATAGAAATTACGCCGCAATTAATTTCAGAATATGTAAACAGTTCAGATTTAATTATTTTGATGGCGACTGAGGCGAATGACAATTGGTTCCCGTATGGGTTTGACGATATTTTATTAAATGAATTAGCAAATCCTAGTGTTGCGCCAGTCAACAATTTAAAAGAAGAAGCCATTCAATTAAAAATGAATGAAATTAAAAAAGATGCAACTTGGTACGCATCAATTGTTGCCAAGGCAGAACAAAACAAAACATCAACAATTGAACAATTAAGAGCAGATGCCATCTGGATGTTACAAGGGCATTAGCTATGGCACATTTGAACCAAAGCCTTTTTTAAAAAAATTAAAACACTTCCAGCTAAAATAGGTTATGGTTATGATATTTTAATAGTATGAGATTAGTGGTCACGCGTCCTTGGATGCAAATTACTTTGTTGGCAGCAGGAATTTATAATTTAATTTGGGGCGTTTTAACCATATTGAACCCTCAGCGCATTTTCGAAAATTTACATTTAGCCCTTCCGAATTATATGATCATGTGGCAAGGCATTGCCCTTGTAGAAATATTGTTCGGTTTAGGCTACTTACTTGCTAGCAAACAACCTTTTAAACACTGGATCATTGTTTTGATAGGCTTTATTTTAAAACTGACCATAGGCATTAGCTTTCTTTATTTATTATGGGCTAATCGATTACCGAGTAGCTTATTTGCTCACATTCTCGCTAATGATTTAGTTTGGTTACTTCCGTTTGCGGGCATCATTTATTTCTCCTTTGAAAATGCACAAAGCAACCGCGAACTGAGTGCTTATAACTTACACGAACGTAAACTCAAGTCTTTAGAAAGCATTATCACTAATCAAGGCTTAAGTCTAGCGAGTTACTCAGACCACCAGCCAACAATGCTAGTATTCCTTAGACATTTTGGATGTACTTTTTGCAAAGAGGCATTAAGTGAAATCAAAAAGAACAGAGCAGCAATTGAATTAGAAGGCACTAAAATAATATTGGTTCATTTAGAGACGGAAGAAGTTGCCGCAATTGCGACCAAGAAATACAACTTAGCTGACTTGCCACGAATTAGCGACCCTTCAAAAAAACTTTACAAAGCATTTGGCTTACAAAAAGGCAATATGTTACAACTTTTTGGCTTTAATGTAATTATTAGGGGGTTTATTGCTGGGCTAATTAAAGGCAATTTTCCTGCAAAGCCAAAAGCTGATCCATATCAAATGCCTGGAGTATTTGTAATATATAAAGGCGCAGTGATGCACACCTTTAAACATACTACTGCTGCGGATCGCCCAGATTACATCGAATTAGCGAAAATAGAATCTAAAAATTAACATTTTTATTCTATAAATATTCCTATTTTTGGACCTTAAATTAACTTTTTATGAGTACAAATCGTGGTCCTATCTCTCAGTTCATCGAGAAAAATTATTTGCATTTTAATTCGGCTGCTTTAGTAGATGCCGCAAAAGGGTATGAAAAACATTTGCTAGAAGGTGGCAAAATGATGATCACTTTAGCCGGTGCTATGAGTACTGCAGAAATGGGTATTTCTTTAGCTGAAATGATCCGCCAAGGCAAAGTAGACATTATCTCTTGTACAGGTGCTAACTTGGAAGAAGACATCATGAACTTAGTTGCACATAATAGTTATAAGCGTGTGCCTAATTACAGAGATTTAAGCCCACAAGAAGAATGGGACTTATTAGAAAACGGATTCAACAGAGTTACAGATACTTGTATTCCAGAAGAGGAAGCATTTAGAAGAATTCAACAACATATTGTTAAGCAATGGAAAAATGCAGAAGCAAATGGCGAGCGTTTTTTACCCCATGAGTACATGTATAAACTGTTGCTTTCTAAAGATATGGAGCAATATTATGAAATTGACCCAAAAAACTCTTGGATGTTAGCAGCAGCAGAACGCAATTTGCCAATTATCTGTCCAGGATGGGAAGATTCTACCATGGGAAACATTTTCGCATCTTATTGCATTAAAAATGAATTGAGTCCTTCTACTATGAAGTCTGGAATTGAATACATGATGTATTTAACAGACTGGTATAGAGAAAATTCTGCAGGTAAAGGTGTTGGATTTTTCCAAATTGGTGGCGGAATTGCTGGCGATTTTCCAATTTGTGTGGTTCCAATGATGTACCAAGACTTAGAATGGCACGATGTTCCATTCTGGAGTTATTTCTGTCAAATATCTGATTCTACTACCTCTTACGGTTCATATTCAGGTGCAGTGCCTAACGAAAAAATCACTTGGGGCAAGTTAGATATTGACACACCAAAATTTATTGTAGAGTCTGACGCAACAATTGTTGCACCATTAATTTTTGCTTGGATTTTAGGGCAATAATTTTCTTTCTATTTAGAATCATTCGAAATAATAGATATTGTAATCGAATTGTCATAGAAATGAAATAATATCCTATTTTTGTCCCACTAAATGTGTTTTTTTGGGAATCAACAGGACATTTTTAGTAAAAAAATCAAACAACAATTGAACATTTTTTTCATAAGATATTAATTATCAATGGGTTTTAATTTCTCGTTAACAAAAAATCACTCATTAAAAGCTATCCTAACGCTGTTTTTTGCAATCGCTTGCGTAAGCTTTTCAACTGCTCAAGATTTAAAAGCAGGAGAGACACTTTTCAAGGCTAATTGTACTTCTTGTCACGCTGTTGACAGGAAAGTAGTAGGCCCTGCATTGAAAGATGTAATTGAAGCAAAGGATGAAGCTTGGATGATCAAGTGGATTAAAAATTCGCAATCACTAGTTAAAGCTGGTGATCCAGATGCGCTTAAAATTTTTAATGAATTCAACCAATCAATCATGAGTTCATTTCCGCAATTGTCGGATGATGATGCAAAAAGTATCATTGCTTATGTAAAAGCGGAACGTGACAAACCAAAGGCTGCAGCAGTTGATGCTACAGGCGCAGCAGCTAATGGTGCTGATGCTAGTTCAGTTAATAATTATACCATTGTTGGTTTAGTAATTTTAATTGCAGTTTTAATATTAGTTGTTTACGTATTGAATAGGGTAATTAATTCTTTAGAGAAATTAATTAGAATCAATAATGGAGAAGTAGTAGACGCAGTAGTTAATGCAATCAAAGAAAAAGTTTCTACGTTTAAATGGATTTTATTAAACAAGAAAAAAGTTTTCTATGCTGGAATGTTATTCATTTTTGTATTCAGTATTTGGTCTTGGAATCAAATGGCTAGCATTAATGTTAACACAGGATACCAACCAGTTCAACCAATTGCTTTTTCTCACGAATTGCATGCAGGTATAAACCAAATCAATTGTCAATATTGTCACTCAGGTGCATTCAAATCTAAAAACGCAAGTATTCCTTCGTTAAACGTTTGTATGAATTGCCATAACTATGTACAAGCTACAGAGAAATACAATGGAGAAATTTCTCCAGAAATCAAAAAGATTTACACGGCTTTAGATTACAATCCTGATACACGTACTTACGGAAAAAACACTAAACCAATTGAATGGGTTAGAATTCATAATTTACCAGACTTTGCTTATTTCAATCACTCGCAACACGTTAAAGTTGCTGGTTTAGCTTGTCAACAATGTCATGGTCCAGTTGAGAAAATGACAGAGGTATACCAATACTCACCACTTACAATGGGATGGTGTATCAATTGCCACAGAACAACAGAAGTTAACTCAAAAGGAAATGCTTATTATGATAAAATTCTTGCTGCGCATGAAGATATCAAAAAAGGCAAAAAAGTTACAGCTGCAATGTTAGGTGGTTTAGAGTGTGTAAAGTGTCATTATTAATAAGAATTTAGATTATAAAATATCGTCATATAAATGATGGAAAATAACGAAAAAAAATATTGGAAAGGTTTAGAGGAGTTGCACGCAACCCCTGACTTTGTAAAGCACAAAAGCAATGAGTTTGCTGAAGAACTTCCAATTGATGAATTATTAACGGAGTCGAAAGTAAACACTCCAACTCCTCGTAGAGATTTCCTAAAAGCTTTAGGATTTGGTATGGGTGCGGTAGCCTTGGCAGCTTGTAATGAAGCGCCAGTGCAAAAAGCAATCCCTTACTTAATCAAGCCAGAAGAAGTTGTACCAGGTATTCCAAATTATTATACTTCCAACTATAATGGTTTAGGTGTATTGGTTAAAACGAGAGAAGGTCGTCCAATTAAAATTGAAGGTAATCCAAACGACCCTATTTCAATGGGTGGTACAGATGCGCAAGCGCAATCTTCTGTTTTAGATTTATACGATACATCTAGATTGAAAAATCCAGTAGTAAAAGGTGCAGATTCGAATTGGGATGCAGTTGATAAATTAGTGAAAGCTAACTTAGCAGAAATTGCAGCAAAAGGGGGTAACATTAGAATTTTAACAGATACTATTTTATCTCCATCAACTCAAGCTGTAATTGCAGACTTCTCTACTAAATACGCAAATGTTAAACAAGTAACATTTGATGCAACTTCTTATTCAGGAATTATCAATGCTAACAAAAACAGTTTTGATAAAGCCGGATTGCCATCATACAAATTTGATAAAGCAGAAGTTGTTGTAAGTTTTGATGCTGACTTTTTAGGATCATGGATTTCTCCAGTAGAATTCACTAAACAATACGTTACTTTAAGAAATCATAAAAGTTTAGAAAATAAAAAGATGTCTCGCCATATTCAAATCGAAACCGGTTTAAGTATGACAGGAACAAATGCAGATGCTAGAATTGCTATCAAACCATCTCAACATGGAAACGCTGTAATTGCATTATACAATGCAGTTGCTTCTTTAGCGGGTACAGCAAAAGTGGCAAACACAGAATTACCATTTGCAAAAAAATTAGAGGAAATCGCAAAAGAATTATGGGCTGCTAAAGGAAAATCTTTAGTTGTTTCAGGTTCGAATGATGTTTCTGTTCAAGTCGTTATCAATGCAATCAACGCTGCTTTAGGAAACTACGGTAGCACAATTGATTTAGATAATATGTCAACGCAGTTCCAAGGTAATGATGCAGAAATGCAAGACTTACTTTCAGAAATGAACGCTGGTAAAGTTGACGCTTTATTTATTTTAGGAGCAAATCCTTCTTACAGTTTTGCGCAAGCAGATGCATTTACAAAAGCATTGGCTAAAGTAAAATTAAAAGTATCATTTGCTGATAGAGCAAACGAAACAGCAACATCTTGTGATGTTATTGCACCAAATGCACATTACTTAGAAACATGGAATGATGTTTCTGCAAGAAGGGGTGTATATAGTGTTGTTCAACCAACAATTGCACCAGTATACAATTCTAGACCTGCAGCACAATCGTTATTGATGTGGGCTGATTTGCCTTCAGATTATTTAGCATACATCCAAGCATATTGGGCGAAAAATATTTATCCTGCAGTTGCAAATGCTGGTACATTTACAAATTTCTGGGAAGCAAGTTTACAAAGCGGTTCAGTTGTAATCAACCAACAAGTTGCTAAAGCATATACCTTTAATAAAGATATCAATGCGGTTGCAAATACGATTCGTAATGCAAGTAAATCAACTAGCGCTGTTGAATTAGCGATTTACCAAAACACAGCAATTAGAGATGGTGAACATGCAAACAATCCTTGGTTGCAAGAAATGCCAGATCCAGTTTCAAAAGTAACTTGGGATAACTACGCGGCTATTAATCCAATCTTTGCAAAAGAATTAGGATTAACTGAAAACAGCATGGTTGAAATTAAATCTGCTGGCAATACAGTAAAACTTCCAGTGTTAATGCAACCTGGTCAAGCAATGGGAACTGTTTCTGTTGCGATTGGTTACGGTAGAACAGCAGCTGGAAAAGCTGGTTCAAATGTGGGGGTAAATATTTATCCTTTCTTAACAACTGTAAATGGTACTTTCCAAAATTACAATTCGTCAATTGAATTAGTAAAAGCAGAAGGCTCATACGAACTTGCTCAAACACAAACTCACCATACTATTGAGGGTAGAGATATCATCAAAGAAAAAACATTAGCTGCATATGCAGGTCATGAAGCAGCTGCAGAAGGCGAGCACCATGCATCTGGCGAACACGCTGAAAGTAAAGGTGAACATCATGCAGACTTATGGGCAGCATATCAAAAGAATGGTCATCACCATTGGGCAATGACTATCGATTTAAATGCTTGTACTGGTTGTGGTGCTTGTGTGGTTGCATGTAGCTCTGAAAACAATGTTCCAGTTGTAGGTCGTGACGAAGTTCGTCGTCGTAGAGAAATGCATTGGATCCGTATCGATCGTTATTATACTTTCGAAGACAAAGCAGGAAAAGAAATCACAAAAGAAAAAGAATACAATCAAGTTGAAAATTACGAAAATGTAAAAGTGGTACATCAACCAATGTTATGTCAACATTGCGACCATGCACCATGCGAAACAGTTTGCCCTGTGTTAGCAACTATGCATTCTTCAGAAGGCTTGAACCAAATGGCATATAACCGTTGCGTAGGTACTCGTTACTGTGCTAACAACTGTCCATACAAAGTGCGTCGTTTCAACTGGTTTAACTACTGGAACGATGATCGTTTTGCAAATTACTTACACAATGAAGCTGCATACTTGGCTTTAAACCCAGATGTAACAACACGTTTCAGAGGAGTAATGGAAAAATGTTCATTCTGTGCACAAAGAATCCAAGCAGGAAAGTTAAAAGCGAAAATCGAACACCGTCCATTAAAAGATGGCGATGTAGTTACCGCTTGTCAACAAGGTTGCCCTGCTAATGCAATCGTATTTGGTGATGTAAACGATCCAAATAGTGAAGTTGCGAAATTGATTAAAGGTGATAGAACATATTTCGTATTAGAAGAAATCAATGTTCAACCTGGAATTGGTTACATGACTAAAGTTAGAAACACAATAGAATCATAATTTAAAAAGGATAAAATTTATATCGTATGTCATCACACAGCGAATCAATAATAAGAGAACCGTTAATTACCGGTCAAGCAATCAGCTACAGTCAAATTACTGAAGATGTTTGTGCGCCAGTAGAAAGAATGCCAAGCAAAGCTTGGTGGATCGGATTCAGTATTGCAGTTGCCGGATTAGTTTTATGGTTAATCGCAGTTAGTTATACCTTTTGGAATGGTATAGGTGCTTGGGGTTTAAATAAAACAGTAGGTTGGGCTTGGGATATTACCAACTTCGTATGGTGGGTAGGTATCGGACATGCCGGAACTTTAATTTCAGCAATTCTATTGTTGTTCCGTCAGAACTGGAGAAATTCAATTAACCGTTCTGCAGAAGCAATGACCATTTTTGCCGTAATTTGTGCAGCATCGTTTATCGTTGCGCATATGGGACGTCCATGGGTTGCTTATTGGCCACTACCATTACCAAATCAATTCGGTTCTTTATGGGTTAACTTTAACTCACCATTAGTTTGGGACGTTTTCGCAATCTCTACTTATTTCTCAGTATCCTTAGTTTTCTGGTATACTGGTTTATTGCCAGATATTGCAACCATCAGAGACCGTGCACAAGGTTTAAGAAGAAGAATTTATTCAATCATGTCATTTGGTTGGAATGGTTCGGTAAAAACTTGGCAACGTTTCGAAACAGTATCGTTGATTTTAGCGGGCGTTTCTACTCCATTAGTATTATCAGTTCACACCATTGTATCTTTTGACTTTGCTACTTCTGTTATACCAGGATGGCATACAACAATTTTCCCTCCATACTTTGTGGCAGGTGCAATTTTCTCAGGATTTGCGATGGTATTAACATTATTGTTAATAGCTAGAAAAGTTTTGGGATTTGAAAATTACATCACCATGGCTCACATCGAATCAATGAATAAAATTATTATTCTAACTGGTTCAATTGTAGGTGTTGCATATGGTACTGAGTTTTTCATCGCATGGTATTCAGGAGTTGAATACGAACAATATGCATTCATTAACCGTGCTACTGGTCCATACTGGTGGGCATATTGGTCAATGATTACTTGTAACGTAATTTCTCCGCAATTATTCTGGTTCAAAAAAATCAGAACTAGTGTAACAGCAACTTGGATCCTTTCAATTTTTGTGAATATCGGTATGTGGTTTGAGCGTTTCGTAATTATCGTAACTTCATTACACAGAGATTATTTACCATCAAGTTGGGCAATGTTCTATCCAACATGGGTTGATGTGTCTATTTTCATCGGTTCGTTAGGGTTATTCTTCACATTATTTTTATTGTTCTTAAGAGTATTACCTGCAATTGCAATGGCAGAAGTTAAATTGTTATTGAAAGGTTCTTCTGAACAATCTAAGCGTAAATTAATTGAACACGGACATGTTGCACTTCCTGAAGGTTATGACGGGAGTATTGATGTAACTGGATCTAAAAACTAAATTAACGAGGTAAAAGAGATGAGTAAAGTAAAATATATTTTAGGACATTTTGACGATCCAGATGTTATGATGTCGGGAATAGATAAATTACAAAAAAGTAATATTTCTATTGAAGATGTTTTCACACCATTTCCAATTCACGGAATTGAAAACAAATTAGGTGTAAAAAGATCAAGGTTGCCAATCGCAGCTTTTTGCTTCGGTATAACAGGAACCATTACAGCATTTACCATGATTTATTACATGTTGGTAGTAGATTGGCCAATGAACATTGGTGGTAAGCCTGCTTTTGCATTTCCAGATTTTATTCCGGTTATGTTTGAGTTAACAGTATTGTTTGCAGCATACGGAATGGTTTTCACATTCTTTTATGCTAACCACTTGTTCCCAGGCAGAGCTCCAAGAGTAATGGATTTAAGAGCAACAAACGATCGTTTCGTAATTGCAATTGATGCAAGTTCAAATGATATAAATTCAGTTGATTTAGTTTTAAAAGAAGCTGGAGCAATTGAAATCAAACACAATGAAAGAAAATACATTAGCTATGATGAAGAATAGTTTCAAGATTTTTATAGTCGCTGTTGGTACTTTTGTGACCATTGGTTCTTTAAGTTCTTGCTACCACAGCAAGAGAAACCCTGGATATGAATATGCTCCAAACATGTATCGTGCATTGGCGCCAAATCCAGATCAACCGAACGCAAGTTTCAAAGATGGTAAAACAGCACAAAACCCAGTGGCCGGAACTATTCCAATGGGCTGGAGCAAATTCCATTATGAAAATAGTTTAGCTGGATATGAAGCTGCTTCAAAAGAGTTAGTTAATCCATTTGCAAACGATACCGTAGCATTAGCAGAAGGTAAAGTATTGTATACAAACTTTTGTACACAATGCCACGGAATGCAAGGAAAAGCCGATGGAGCAATTGTAGTTGCAGGTAAATTCCCACCTCCACCATCATATTCAACAGGTACTTCTTCTAGAGGTGGTGCCATGAAAGATTTAACAGATGGTAAAATATTCCACACTATTACCTATGGTGTGAATTTAATGGGATCTCATGCTGCACAGTTAAGTCCAGCAGAAAGATGGAAAATAGTTTTATACGTTCACGAGTTACAAAAATTACAATAATATAAACTGATGGCAAATTTCGATTTAACTCAGAAATATGAATTTTCATCTAGCGCTAAACGCTGGGCGATCATCATGATTTTATTAGGTATTGCAACAGTTGCATTTGGTTTGATGTCTGGTAATGCAGACCGCACATTCGCAAATCTTTTGTTGAATAGCTACTATATGACTGGCATTTGTGTAGCTGGTTTATTTTTCGTTGCAGTGCAATTTGTTGCAAATGCAGGTTGGTCTACTTCTTTGATAAGAGTACCATCTGCTTTTAGTACCGTATTGCCTTGGGCAGGTTTAATTTTAGTCGCAGTGGTTGGTTCAGGTTTAGCAACTGGTCACTTGTATCAAAATTGGGCTAATCCCGCTTTAACAGATCAAAATTCTCCGGAATTTTCAGAACTTATCAAAGGAAAATCAGGGTATTTAAATACGCCTTTCTTTATGATTCGTGTAGTTGGTTTCTTACTAGTATGGTCTTTATTTATGCGCGTACTTAGAAAGTATTCGTTAAACGAAGACTTAGTAGGTGGTTTGTTGAACTACAACAAAAGCATTAAAATTTCTGCTATATTTTTAGTGGTATTTGGTTTTACTTCTGCAATTTTTGCATTCGATATTATCATGTCATTAGAAGCAAAATGGTTTTCAACTATGTTTGCTTGGTATAACTTTGCTGCCTTATGGGTTTGTGGTTTATCTACTATGGCATTAACAATTATTATTTTAAAAGAAAAAGGATATTTCGGATGGGTGAACGAAAGTCATATGCACGATTTAGGAAAATTCATTTTCGCATTTTCTATTTTCTGGACATATGTTTGGTTTTCTCAATTCTTATTAATTTACTATGCGAATCTTCCAGAAGAAGTTGTTTACTTCAGAGAAAGATGGAGCGACCATTACTTTATTTGGTTCTGTTTAAATATTGCGATCAACTTTGTTGCACCTGTATTGATTTTAATGTCTCGTGATGCAAAAAGAAATTTTAAAATGATGAAAATCGTTACCATTGTAATTTTATGTGGTCACTGGTTAGATTATTATATGATGATTATGCCAGGAACAATGGGAGAGAAAAGCGGATTCGGAATTATTGAAATTGGAACAACTGTAGGTTTCATCGGAACATTTATTTACTTAATGTTAACATCATTGAGCAAAGCACCGTTGGTCCCTAAAAATCACCCTTTCTTAAACGAAAGTTTACATCACGAAATTTAATTTATTAACGATTCAAATTGAATATTAATCGTATGAATATGTCTATAGGTCAGCAATTAAAATCATCAACAAAAGCAATTATACTTTTTGTTTTATTGACGATTTCTTCAACAATATCTTTTGCGCAAGCTACAATGCCTGCTGCTACTTCTGATGTTGCAAGCCAAGAGCTTGGAATAACTTTTTGGTTTTATGTTTTATTATTAATTGCTTCAGTTTTTGCATTCGCAGTAATAAATAAAACTTTAAAAGTTTTAGAATTAACACAAGAATTAAACGGAAAGAAAATCAAAAACACTTACAACAAAGTGAATGGTATTTTCTTTATTTTATTCTTAGTGATGTTCTTAAGTTATGTGTATTATGAATTTACTACACATGGTAGAATGTTGTTGCCAGAGTCTGCATCTGCACACGGCGCGATAACAGATAATTTATTTAATATCACTGCTTTAATTACAGGCGTTGTTTTTGTAATTACACATATCTTATTATTCTATTTTTCTTTCAAATACAAAGGCAAAGAAAAAAGAACTGCATTTTTCTACCCACACAATGATAAGTTAGAATTGTATTGGACAATTATTCCAGCAATTGTTTTAGCGGTATTAGTATTATCTGGATGGAAAGCATGGACAAACATTACATCACCTGCACCAAAAGAAGCATTGACAATCGATGTTACTGGTAAACAGTTCGCATGGATCGTTCGTTATCCAGGTAACGACAATACTTTAGGTTCAAAAGCATTTAAATTAGTAAATGATATAAACGAAACTGGAGTTGACTTCAACGATAAAAACGCAAAAGACGATTTATTGGTTAATGAAATTTATTTGCCAGTTAACAGACCGGTTAAATTTAATTTCAATGCGAGAGATGTAATTCACTCTGCATACATGCCACACTTTAGAGCTCAAATGAATTGTGTGCCAGGGATGCCAACCACATTCTGGTTTACACCAACTATTACAACCGAGCAAATGCGTGCTAAAACCAACGACCCTAAATTTGATTACATTTTATTATGTGCTAAAATTTGCGGTAGTGCACATTATAATATGCAAGTTAAAATTGTAGTTGTAAATGACACAGAGTATGCAAAATGGTTAGCAACTAAAAAGCCTTTTTACACAGAAGAAATGGCTAAGCAAATTCAAGAAGCGGAAGCTAGTGTTGCAAAAGCAAGAGAAGAGAAATTAGCACTTAATACAAACGAATAAAAAAATTAGATAGATTTTTTATGTCAGATCACACTACACATCACACTGATTCACATGATGCTCACCACGGAGCGCATCACAAAGAAACATTTATTTCAAAATATGTGTTCAGTATGGACCATAAGATGATTGCAAAACAATACTTGATTACAGGTATTATCATGGCAGTTGTTGGTATGGTGCTTTCTATATTGTTCAGAATTCAATTAGGATGGCCAGATGAGTCTTTCCCTTTCTTAGAAAAGTTACTTGGAAAATGGGCGCAAGGCGGAAGAATCGACCCATCTTTTTACATGTCAATGGTTACCATTCACGGAACCATCATGGTATTCTTTGTATTAACCGCAGGATTAAGCGGAACGTTTAGTAATTTATTAATTCCATTACAAGTAGGAGCTAGAGATATGGCATCGCCATTTATCAATATGCTTTCTTATTGGTTATTCTTTGTATCAAGTGTAATTATGGCTTGGTCATTGTTAATTGAAACTGGTCCTGCATCAGGCGGGTGGACAATTTACCCTCCATTATCAGCACTTCCAAAAGCAATGCCTGGTTCTGGTTTAGGTATGACCTTATGGTTAATCTCAATGGCACTATTTGTTGCATCGGCATTAATGGGTGGTATTAACTATATCAGTACAGTATTAAACATGCGTACAAAAGGAATGTCAATGACTAAAATGCCATTAACAATTTGGGCGTTTTTATTAACCGCAATTTTAGGTGTATTGTCTTTCCCTGTTTTATTTGCAGGTGTTATTTTATTAATATTTGACAGAGGTTTTGGTACAAGTTTCTATTTATCTGATATATTCATTGGTGGTGAAGCATTGCCAAACCACGGCGGAAGTCCAGTACTGTTCCAGCATTTATTCTGGTTCTTAGGTCACCCTGAAGTTTACATCATTATCATGCCTGCATTAGGTATTAGTTCAGAGATTATCGCAACAAACGCTAGGAAGCCAATCTTCGGTTACCGTGCCATGATCATCTCATTGATCGGTATTGCATTTTTATCATTCATTGTATGGGGTCACCATATGTTTATAACAGGAATGAATCCTTTCTTAGGATCTGTATTTATGTTTACGACATTGATTATTGCGGTTCCATCTGCAGTAAAGACCTTTAATTATTTAGCAACCCTTTGGAGAGGAAACATTCAGTTTACACCAGCAATGTTGTTTGCAATTGGTTTAGTTTCTCTTTTTATCACAGGTGGGTTAACGGGTATTTTCTTAGGAAATGCTTCATTAGACATTAACTTACACGATACTTATTTTGTTGTTGCCCATTTCCATATTGTAATGGGTAGTGCAGCTATGTTTGGTATGTTTGCAGGTGTTTATCATTGGTACCCACGTTTATTTGGTAAAATGATGGATACGCGCCTAGGATATTTCCATTTCTGGTTAACATTCATTGCAGTTTATTGCGTGTTTTTCCCAATGCATTTCATGGGCTTAGATGGTGTACCTAGAAGATATTATTCTTTCACAAGTTTTGACTTTATGAAAGAATGGTTAGCAGTTAATAAATTCATCAGTATTGCAGCAATCTTAGGATCACTAGCGCAATTTATTTTCTTATATAACTTCTTCAGAAGTATTTTCAAAGGAAAGAAAGCGCCACAAAACCCTTGGAATTCTAATACATTAGAATGGACTGCACCAGTTGAACACATGCATGGTAACTGGCCAGGAGAAATTCCTCACGTATATCGTTGGCCATATGACTACAGTAAGCCAGGTCATGATGAGGATTTTATTCCGCAAAATGTTCCATTGTCGCAAACAATGTCATCTAATCTACCAGGTGATTACGGTACACACCACGGAGCAAAAGGAGCTCATTAATAACTAAAAGAAGTATGGATAATGCCGCAAATATTTCGGAGTATTCATCAAAAGAAAAAAGGTTTTTAAAAATTACCTTTTATACAATTTGTTCTTTGTTTCTTTTGATTCTTGCTGGTGGAGTAGTAAGAAGTTCAGGTTCAGGAATGGGCTGCCCAGATTGGCCAAAATGTTTTGATCAATGGGTTCCGCCAACAACTGTAGCGCAACTTCCTGCAAATTACCAACAAGAATATGTAAACAAACGTGTTGCTAAAAACATCCGTTTTGCCAAACTGTTAAGTAAAATCGGTTTTGCCGAACAGGCAGATCGAATTTTAAAAGACCAGTCTGTTTTAACTGCAGAGCAGTTTAATGTCTGGAAAACTTATACAGAATACGTCAATCGGTTAATTGGTGCAATCACTGGATTGCTAATGTTTCTAATGACTATTGCAGCTTATCGTATTCGCCGCAATAACCGCGGAGTGTTAGCATTATGTGTCTCGTCAATGATATTAGTTGTGATACAAGCATGGATTGGATCATGGGTGGTTTCAACAAATTTAACGAGTTGGGTAATAACAGTGCATATGTTTTTGGCGTTGGTAATTATCGGATTGATTGCATTAGCTTATCAAAATGTTAAATATAAAAACTTGCCGGTTCTGAAACTATCTGCTAAAAAATTAAGGACAGCAGAAACGTTTACTTGGTTATGTTTAGTGCTGACCACAACTCAAGTTTTATTTGGAACTTCATTAAGAGAAAGCGTAGACCAACAAGCTGCATTTTGGAACAATACCAATCGAGGTGCGTGGGTTGGTTTGAGCGAAGAAATATTTAACATACACAAAGGTTTTTCAATGCTTTTAATATTAGCTACCATTATTTGCGCAGGTTATATATTAGAACATTTTAAAGAAATAAAAAGATTTAAAGGTTATGTAATTGTAGTTTCAGTTTTGATGGCTCTACAATTAATATCGGGCTTAGTGCTAGCCTATTATAGCCTTCCGCCTGCAATGCAAACTGTGCATTTATTATTAGCCAGTTTGCTAATTGGAGTTTGGGTAATGCAATTGGCACTGTTAGCAAACTATAGAAAAAGTATTTCTATGGCAATAATTAGTTAAGTGATAACAAAAGAATTAAATATCGAATCAACAGGAATGAAAGCTAGAATTGGCAGTTATATTCAATTAGTAAAATTGAGGTTAACCATGTTAGTTGTGTTTTCTGCTGCTATTACTTTTGCTTATGCAGCAAAAGGGCAGCTGAAGTGGCCTGAATTATTGTTGATGATTTTAGGAGGATTTTTAACAACCGGTTCCGCAAATAGTTTAAATCAAATTATAGAGAAGGATACCGATAAATTAATGCACCGAACGCAAAATAGGCCAATGCCTACTTACAAATTAAGTTTGACAGAAGCACTTATTTTTTCAATCGGCATGGGTGTTGCGGGAATTTTTATTTTAACTTATTACTTTAATTTAATTACGGGCGTTTTAGGATTATTCTCAATCATCTCTTACGCATTTATATACACCCCATTAAAACTTAAATCTTCATTTGCAGTTTTTGTAGGAGCAGTAGCAGGCGCAATGCCACCATTATTAGGCTATGTTGCTTATACGAATAAATTCGGATTTGAGCCAGGAATCATGTTTGCAATCCAATTCATTTGGCAGTTTCCACATTTTTGGGCTGTTGCTTGGGTGTTAGATGAAGATTATCGCAGAGCGAATATGTTTTTGTTGCCTTCAAAAGAAGGAAGAGGCAAAAGTAGCGCGTTCCAAATCATGTTATTTACTTTAGTATTAATCCCTGTTAGCCTATTGCCAATGAAATTCGGAATGGCAGGCACTACATTGGGGATTATTTCCATATTGGCTGGCCTTGCGTTTTTTATGCAGTCAGTAAAACTATACAGAGAGTGTTCTTTAAAAGCAGCACGCGAATTAATGTTTGGTTCATTTATTTATTTGCCAGTAGTGCAAATCATATTATTAATTGATAAATTGTAAACGATGAACGCAGAAAACACTATCCCATCAAATACATTTAACGGGCAACCTAAAAAGTTTGTTACGTGGTTGTTTGTATTAAGCTCACTCATGTGTTTTGCAGGTTTAACCAGTGCTTACATTGTTAGAAAAGCAGAAGGCAATTGGAAAATTTTTGAATTGCCCCAAACCTTTTACTATACAACAGTATTAATTATTTTGAGTAGCATTACGCTTCATATCTCTTTAACTAATGCAAAAAAAGGTCAAGTAGCAAAACAGAAAAATTTTCTTATCCTAACCATTTTGTTAGGACTAGGCTTTTTAATAGGTCAGTATGTTGCATGGAAAGAATTAGTAGCAAATGGCGTATTTTTCTCTGGAAATCCAGCTGAATCTTTTCTGTATGTAATCTCTGGGTTTCATGCATTTCATATTATTGCAGGTTTAATGCTTTTGTTATATGCATTTGCCGGCACTTCAAGCAAAATCAATCAAACAAAAAATATCTTCCGAATGGAAATAAGCACCATCTTCTGGCACTTTATTGACATTTTGTGGATATATTTGTTCGTGTTTTTATTAATTAATAGATAGTTTTTATTACCAATGACAACAAACACTTCAGAAATCGACGAGATTAAATCAACACCATGGAATGGTGGAAGATCTCCTTTTAATGTGGAGTATGGCAAAATGATGATGTGGTTTTTTCTACTTTCAGATGCCTTTACTTTTTCAGGTTTATTAATCGCTTATGGCGCATTGCGTTTCAGTAGCGTTTCATGGCCAAATCCAGATGAGGTTTTCCAATCTGCTCCAGGTATCCACGGAGGTGCACCATTGGTGTTCGTGGGTATTATGACATTCATTTTAATTATGAGTTCTGTTACGATGGTTTTGGCTGTAGAAGCTGGACATCGTAAAGCGAAATCAGAGGTTTCTAAGTGGATGATTTGGACTATTATTGGAGGTTTCGCATTTTTAGGTTGTCAAGCTTGGGAATGGACACATCTTCACCACGAAGGTGCTTGGTGGGGCGCAAACCCGTTTTTAAATAAAGATGGTTCTGTTGCGTCAACTAACTTTACTAATTTATTCTTTACCATTACGGGGTTTCATGGTTTCCACGTTTTTTCTGGAGTAGTATTGAATATCATTATTTGGATTAATGTTTTAGCTGGAACTTACGAGCGCAGAGGACATTATGACATGATCGAAAAAGTTGGTTTATACTGGCACTTTGTAGATTTAGTTTGGGTGTTTGTATTTACATTCTTCTATTTAGTTTAATTATAATCTTATATACATATTAATATGTCAGCAGATCAACATAATATTGCACACCATGAGGAACATGGTTCAATGACAAAAAAGAAAATTTGGGGTGTGTTTTGGGTTTTATTGGGTATTACTGCAATTGAATTTTTTATTGCATTGGTTTTAATCCCACGTGGTGTTTTAAGCCATCCAGTTGGAAACATTGTTTACATTGGATTAACATTATTAAAAGCATTTTACATTGTTGCTTATTTCATGCATTTAAAGTTTGAAAAATTAGGATTGATCTACTCGATCATTGTCCCTTTAATTTTCATCATATTTTTTATAGTATGGATGTTATACGAAGGAAATTTTTGGATGCATATCCGTTTATAATATGAATAGCAAAGGGCTTAAACAAACCGCCATATTATTCATCGTATTAGTTGTTCCGGTTATTGGGTATTTTCTACTCAAAACCGGAACAAATCATTATAAGGCTTTGCCAATTTATGGCGAAAAGCAAACAGAACAAGTAGTGGTAGATGGCAAATCCCGAGTAGATACCATTTATCATCAAGTAGGGTCTTTTAGTTTTCAAAATCAAAATAACGAGACCATCAACGACAGCATACTTGCTGGCAAAATAAAAATAGTCAACTTTTTCTTTACTACTTGTCAGACCATTTGCCCGAAAATGGCAACACAAATGGAGCGTGTACAAAAAAGAGTACAAACTATCGACGAAATAACTTTATTGTCTTTTACAGTTAATCCCGAAAAAGATGATGTAAATGCTTTAGCTAATTATGCAAAAGCACACAATGCCATTAAAGGGAAATGGAACATGCTTACCGGCCCTAAAAATGAAATCTACGAACTAGCCAGAAGAGGGTATTTAGTAACTGCTCTAGAAGGCGATGGAGGTCCAGATGATTTTATTCATACGGAAATGGTTGTTTTAGTAGATCCTCAAAATAGAATCAGAGGGTATTATGATGGCACTTCTGAAAAGGCGGTAGATTCCTTAATAGATGACATTAAAGTTTTAGTAAAAGAAGAAATTTCTCCGAAACAAAAAAAATAGTATTAAGATGAATGATAAGTTAATTGCAAGAGTAGTTTACGGTATTTCAATTTTTGTATTTATTGTAGTAGTAATATTGAACAGAAAGCTTATTCCCGTTACCATTGAAACGCCAAGCTTTGTTTATTTTTTACCAAAGCTAAATGCAATTATCAATGGGTTATGTAGCATTATGTTGCTCACTTCACTTTATCAAATCAAAAGAAGAAACATCGAACTGCATAAAAAAATAAACATTGCAACTTTTTGTTTGTCATCATTGTTTCTAGTTTCATATATCCTGTTTCATTATTTTGTAAAAGAAACAAGCTACGGCGGAACAGGATTATTGAAATATATTTATTATGTAATTTTAATTAGCCATATATTTTTAGCCGCTATTGTTTTGCCATTGATTCTTTTTAGCTTCAATGCAGGATTAAAAATGGATGTTGAAAAACACAGAAAACTAGTGCGTTATACTTTCCCTGTCTGGTTGTATGTAACCATTACAGGCGTTTTAGTTTACTTAATGATATCACCGTATTATACTTTCTAAAATGAAAAAATTATTTTTTATTCTTGCGATTGTGTTTTTCTTCTTCACTTTTAATACGGCAATGGCGCAATGTCCAATGTGTAAAACGGCGGTAGAATCTTCTATTAAAAGCGGTCAGAATAATGTTGGCAAGGGATTGAACGATGGTATTTTGTATTTACTTGCTGCTCCATATTTATTCGTTGGAGCATTAGGTGTAATTTGGTTTAAGAAATACAGGGCGAAGCAAATGAATGCTTCTGATGAAAATTTAACAGCAAATTAATTGCATGAGCAACCAACCAACACCTTCAAAGTTTTCATCTATTTTAAAATGCAAGTGTCCAACTTGCAGAACAGGCGAAGTTTTTACTCATCCAGTAACTAGTTGGAGTGACTACAACAAAATGCATGAATATTGTCCTGTATGTGGTTTAAGGTACGAACTCGAAATCGGATTTTTTTGGGGCGCAATGTATGTTGGATATGCATTTAATGTTGCGCTTAGTGTGAACGTAGGAATTGCTGTTTATCTATTAGGTCATAACCCAGATGTTTGGGTATACATGTCTGCTATCATTGTTGGAATTATATTAACCTATAGACTTAATTTCAGGTATGCAAGAATTTTATTGCTGCATATGTTTGCGCCTAAGTTCGACAAGAATTTTATAGACAAAAAAGACTAACCCGCAAAAAAATGCTTCAATCCAGCACCTTTAAATTCTTAAGTGCTTTACAAAAAAATAACAATCGTGAATGGTTTGCCATACACAAACCCGAATATGAAATAGCAAAGGCAGACGTCATCTCATTTGCAGAAAAAGTATTTCAAGCTTCATCAGCTTTCGATTCAAATTATAAAAATCTCATTGCTGCAAAATGTGTCATGAGAATTTACCGTGATGTGCGGTTCTCTAAAAATAAAGCGCCATACAAAACCAATTTTGGCATTGCCTATGCAAGTGAGGGAAAGCTAGTAGGTGGAACAGGTTGCTTTATTCATATACAGCCTGGGGCATCATTTGTTGCCGGAGGGTATTATCTACCACCTTCTGAAGACATAAAAAAAATCAGACAAGAAATCGATTATAACCTTTCTGCATTCGAAGCAATAATTCAGGCTCCAGCTTTTAAAAAACAGTTTGGCTCACTCAGTTTCGAAGATCAGTTGAAAACAGCTCCAAGAGATTATCCTAAGGACCATCCGGCTATCGAATTATTGAAGTTGAAAAGCTTTATAGCGGTTAAACCACTCTCTGACGAAATTTTATGTTCTAAGAAGGCTATACAGGCTGTTGTAGATGCTAATCAAGCCATTGCGCCCTTGCGTGCATTTTTAGCAAACGCTATCTTATAAATTGCTTAAAATCAGCCAAACAAAGCATTAATATTTACCACAAAATCAAATTATAAAGCGAATTTCGGTTTTTTAAATGTACCTTTGCGGGCTTAAAAACTTTATTATAAATGCAAAAAGTTAGAAATATCGCTATTATTGCCCATGTCGATCACGGGAAAACAACACTGGTAGATAAAATTTTACATCAGACCAATTTATTTAGAGATAACCAAGAAACTGGTGATCTAATCCTAGATAACAACGATTTAGAACGTGAAAGAGGAATCACTATCGTATCTAAAAACGTTTCTGTTCAATACAAAGACTACAAAATCAACATTATTGATACACCAGGTCACGCCGACTTTGGCGGTGAAGTAGAGCGTGTATTGAAAATGGCTGATGGTGTATTGTTATTAGTAGATGCTTTTGAAGGCGCTATGCCTCAAACAAGATTTGTAACTCAAAAGGCCCTTTCATTAGGATTAAAGCCAATTGTAGTTATTAATAAAGTGGATAAAGAGAATTGTCGCCCAGAAGAAGTTCAGGAGTCTATTTTCGAGTTGTTCTTTAACTTAGAAGCAACAGAAGAGCAATTGGACTTCCCAACGCTTTATGGGTCTTCTAAACAAGGCTGGATGAGCAAAGATTATACTGCACCAACCGAAGATATTACCCCATTATTAGATGCAGTTTTGGAATTTATTCCAGAACCACCAGATAATCCAGGAACCTTACAAATGCAAATCACCTCATTAGACTATTCTTCTTTTGTTGGTAGGATTGCAATTGGTCGTGTTGCGCGTGGAACAATCAAAGAAAATATGCCAGTTTCTTTAATGAAGAAAGATGGTAAAGTTGTAAAATCAAGAATTAAAGAACTATATACTTTTGTTGGCTTAGGCAAAGTAAGGGTAGAAGAAGTTCACAACGGTGATATTTGTGCTGTAGTAGGTATTGAAGGTTTTGAAATTGGCGATACCATTGCTGATTTCGAAAATCCAGAGGCATTGGCGGTTATTAAAATTGACGAGCCAACCATGAACATGTTGTTCACTATTAACAACTCTCCATTTTTTGGAAAAGAAGGTAAGTTTGTAACTTCTCGTCATCTTCGTGATCGTTTGATGAAAGAGATGGAGAAAAACTTAGCGTTAAGAGTAGAAGAAACAGCATCTCCAGATTCATTACTAGTATACGGTCGCGGTATTTTGCATTTATCAGTTTTAATTGAAACGATGCGTCGCGAAGGTTATGAATTACAAGTTGGTCAACCACAAGTAATCATCAAAGAAATTGATGGTAAGAAATGCGAGCCAATTGAATCATTAATTGTAGATGTACCTGCAGAAGTTTCTGGTAAAGTAATTGAATTGGTTACCCAAAGAAAAGGTGACTTATTGGTAATGGAACCAAAAGGCGATTTACAACATTTAGAATTTGAAATACCTGCAAGGGGAATCATTGGTTTAAGAAATAACGTGTTAACTGCAACTGCTGGTGAAGCAATTATGGCGCACCGTTTCAAATCATATGAGCCTTGGAAGGGCGATATTCCACAAAGATCATCAGGTGTATTAATTTCTATGGATAAAGGAGCTGCAACAGCTTACCGTATCGATAAATTACAAGATCGTGGAAGATTTTTTGTTAATCCAGGAGAAGAAGTTTACCAAGGAATGATCATCGGAGAAAACAGTAGAGATTCCGACATGACAGTAAACATTACTGAAGGTAAACAATTAACCAACTTCCGTACAACGAGTAAAGATGATGCAACACGTATTGCACCAGCTACTAAATTCTCGTTAGAAGAAGCTATGGAATACATTCAGTGGGATGAATACGTTGAGATTACGCCAGTTTCTATGCGCTTACGTAAAATTTATTTAACGGAGCAAGAGCGTACCAATGCTAAAAAGAAATCAGGTAATTAATTTACAATAAACATTTTTTTAAGCGATACGGCTATGGCTGTATCGCTTTTTTTATTATGTTTGATTGGTCTTGAACCAATACCCTTGGCATCATGAAAGCAAGTACAGCATTACTTTACGAAAAGTATTTACAATACCCTTTGGTTGTAACAGATACCAGAGCTGTTAAGGAAAATTCTATTTTCTTTGCACTAAAAGGCGCAAATTTTAATGGCAATGAATTTGCTGCGCAAGCACTTGCTTCTGGCGCAAAATATGCAGTAGTTGATCAGCCTGAAATGGCTATTAGCGAACAATATTTATTGGTGGATGATGTATTGAAAGCCATGCAATCCTTAGCGAATCACCATCGTAGACAATTGGAATTTCCATTTTTAGGCATTACAGGTAGCAATGGGAAAACCACTTCAAAAGAATTAATCAATGCAGTGCTTTCCAAAAGATACCAAACATTGGCCACTTATGGCAATTTAAATAACCACATTGGTGTCCCATTAACTTTACTTTCTATTCAAGCGCATCACGATTTTGCAATTGTAGAAATGGGTGCTAACCACCAATTAGAAATTAAAGAATTGTGTGAAATTGCTGAACCTAATTTCGGATTAATATGTAATGTTGGTAAGGCTCACCTCGACGGTATGGGCGGCTTTGAAGGCGTCAAGAAGACTAAAAAAGAATTATATGATTTCCTTGAAACAAACAAAGGTTTAGTTTTTGTAAATGCAGATGATGCCATTACCATGGAGCTTTCATCTCAATTAGAAAATAAAGTATATTTTGGAAGTCAAGAAAACAGTTTAGTTAGCGGAGAAATAATTACACTTGCGCCTTATTTAAAAGTAGCCGTTACTTTTAAAAAGGATAATCAAAAACATGAGCTTGCTACTCAATTAGTAGGCGATTACAACTTAGCAAATATTTTAGCAGCTGCTGCAATTGGTGTTTATTTTGGTGTATCAGAGGCTGAAATCATTGCTGCTATTGCAGCATATACACCAACCAACAACCGTTCACAGGTAATGCAAACAGCAAACAATAAATTAATTATGGATGCTTATAATGCTAATCCAAGTAGTATGTTTGCAGCCATTAATAATTTTCATCAGTTATCTGCTGAAAATAAATTCTTAATTCTTGGCGACATGTTTGAGTTGGGCAAAGAAAGCATTGCAGAGCATGAAGCCATTGTAAAGTTAGTTGCAGCGTTAAAATTTGAAAACGTAATTTTTATTGGCAACGACTTTTTTGGCGCTAAAGAATTATTTAAACAGTTTCATTTTTTTAATACAACTGCTAACGCAATGGATTTTATTCAAAAGAATAAAGTCACCGACCATACAGTACTTGTCAAAGGTTCTAGGGGAATGAAACTAGAAAGTTTATTGCCTTTGTTATAGCAATTGCCATTTACCTTGCAGGTTTTGGTCTTCCAGCTTTCATCATTCTAACAATTTCTAAAAGAATGCTGTCAAATTTTTGTTTTTGACTATTGTCACAAATATTTTTAACTTGACTAAAATGGCGATAGGTTACTGACTCTATTGCAATCTGATTGGCTGCAATTTTATTTACTAAATCAGACGCTTGATCATTTATAGCTTTTCCTGAAATGTTGCTCGCATCATTGCGTAACAGTGAAAAATATTCTTCGCGCAATATTTTACCTTGTTCCCTTAAGTGTTGCACGCTGTCTTGATGCGCAAATTTTAATTTTTCAAAAGCAACAATTTGTGAATCATTAAAATGTAATTCCTTAATGATAAATGCTGCAGGGCCTCTATCTGCAGAGTTTTGACCTGGCTTTTCTAAAAGAATATAGGAAAGTATAAGCGTGTTGATAACCAACAAGGCAATTGCAAATATTTTCCAGAAGGGTAGTTTTTTGCTTTCCATTTTAATAGCTATAAACAGTTTGATTGTTTAATTCGATATTGGTTTTAAGTTGATGTCGGGTTCTGTCTTTTTTTGCGCTAGCAAATAATACTGCAGTGTTTAAACCTAGCAATACAATAAATGCAACACTCCATTTCAAAGTGTTTTTATTATTTGAACTTGCGCGTTCTTGTTGAACAATTCGGTGTTTAATTTTTTGGTATAAAAATGGGTTAGGTGTTAGCTGATCAATTTGATCGGCTGAAGCAAGCACTTGATTTACCCATTGTTCTTCGTTTTTCATATTCATTTAGACGATTGTTTATAGATTAACCTTCGATTTTTGATAAAACTTTCCTAAAATTATTCTTAATTTTTCTTTAGCCCTATGGTTCAATGATTCGACCGCTTTTTCTGAAATCTCCATAATGGCAGCCACTTCTTTTTGACTCAACTTCTCAATTTGACTTAAAACAAAAGCAGTCTTTTGGCTGGTTTTAAGCAAATCAATTGCGTCCATTAAGATGCGATGTGCTTCTTTTTGCTCTAAAATTTTACCAGGGTGCAAATGGTTATGTGCATCATGAATTTGTTTGCCTGTTTCTGGATCAAATAAAGAAGTGATAAAAGCCAATCTTTTTTTTCGCTTTTTCGCTTTAATATGATCTAAGCATTTGTTTACCGCAATTCTATGTACCCAGGTACTTATTTGCGCTTCTTCTTTGAATTGCGAAATGGCATGGAAAACATTGATAAAAACTTCTTGTGTAACATCTTCTGCGTCGGCTATATTTTTTAACATAGCAAATGCAATATTGTACACTCTTTTATGGTGCAATAGAAAAATATTTTCAAAAATAGCTTCTTTGTTTTGCAATTTAATTTCGAGCAATTTTAATACCTACGTCCTCAATTCCTTGAAGTGGATTGTCGCGCATGTTTTGTTCGATGGTAAATGAATAAACGCCTTTTTTGGGAAATTTTAAAGACTGAATCATTTTCATTTGATTGCTGTAGATATCGCCTAGTCCGGATCCTAGCCATTTGCCATCTTTTTCAGCTAGCTTGAATTCAAAGCGTTGCGTTTCTGCTTTTGTTTGGGGACCTTGAATGGTCAGCAATACAAATAGATTAGCATAGGCATAATCGCCAGTGTTACGAACGTTAAAATAGATACTATGGCTATTGATCGTATCCTGTATGTCTATATAAAATGTAGGGCGATTGTTTACACTCCAACTATTGTTTTCAAACGCAACATATGCGTCAAATATTTTAGACCTATTGCAAGCGCTAAAAATTAATAATATAGAAAGTAGAACAATCGCTCTTTTCATTTTTATTCTTTTGGTTTTTCGTTCGAAGATGGATTCGACGGTTTATTATTTGGTCTGTTGTTTGCCCTATGTGGCGGCCTATTGTTATTTCTTGGGCCTGCCGCATTGTTGGGTTTGTTACCAGTCGCAGCTTCGGCCGCTTGCGGCTCTTTTGAGCTAGCGTTATTTGGCTTATTGCGGTTTTTATTTCTGTTATTGTTGTTCTTCTTCTTTTTCTTATTGCGTTCGTCCATGCGGGTCAAACTATCTTGACCAACCACATTGTCGTAATCTAAAATACGCTCTACTAAAACAGGCTGAACAGTAACATTTGATAGCTCTTCAGGGAATTCGCCATTTTTATTCATGGCCATAATTTCTTTAACCCTTACTGCTGGTAATGCTACCCAATTATCTGAACCGCGGTAACTAAACCACATGATCTTTTTGAAAATATCTGTTTTTTGTAAATAAGCAGAACCAATTTTTGTTTTCAATTCTTTCACATCATCTGGAATGTCTTTCAAAGCATCCATATAAGTGTCAAGTTCAAAATTCAAACAGCATTTTAATTTGCCGCATTGTCCAGCAAGCTTTAAGGTATTGAGCGAAAGGTTTTGATATCGTGCAGCAGCAGTACTCACCGTTTTAAAATCGGTAAGCCAAGTTGAGCAACACAATTCTCTACCACATGAGCCTATAGCACCTAGTCGGCTTGCTTCTTGACGCATACCTATTTGACGCATTTCAATACGAACTTTAAATTCTTCTGCTAATTTTTTAATTAGCTCTCTAAAGTCAACACGGTCGTCGGCGGTATAATAAAAGGTAGCCTTTGTTTTATCGCCTTGGTAATCGACATCGCTCAATTTCATGTTTAGCTTTAATTGCAAGGCAATAGTTCTAGCCTTGTGCATGTTTTCATGCTCCAATTCTTTTGCTGCTTTCCATTTGTCTACATCTAAAGGGCTAGCCTTGCGATATATTTTTTTGATTTCTGATGAGTCTGGTGAAACATGTCTTTTTTTCATCTGCAAGCGAACCATCTCTCCCGTCATCGTTACATGGCCTACATCGTAGCCGCCACTTCCCGATTCTACACATACCAATTCCCCTAGTTCAAGATATATTTGATCAACATTGCGATAAAAATCTTTACGTGAGCCTTTAAATCTCACTTCGACAATATTAAATGGCTGGAAATTAGAAGGCATGTCAATATTGGCGAACCAATCGTACACATCTAATTTACTGCAACCTCCATCCGTCATACAAGAACCATTGCTTTTACAACCAGCCGGCGCACAGCCTCCGGTTGAACATGATCCACATCCCATAGTTTTATTCGTTTATTGTTAACTGCGAATTTACATTTTTCAATTGTAAATTTCTCATCATCTGAATGCTAAGGTCCAAAAACATGATTTTTGGGTTGGCATTGCGTTCAATGTGATAAACTGCCTGTTCAAGGTCTTTGATGAGTAATGGCGCATTTTCGAAATTAATTGCCCCTGCAAGCTTAGAAAGCTCAAAATGCTTGCTTTCAAACTTTACAATGCTATTGTTATCCAAATTTACCATTAGGCAATCTCTGATTACTTGTAATCCAAATCTTAATAGGTTTTTTTGATTTTCTCTACCAAATCTCGCATTTGCTACTTGGTCTATCCAATCGTTTACCTCAATTCCTTTTCTAGCATAGCAAAGCCTAAACCATTGAATGAATAAACTCTCTAAATCGTCATCGTCTTCGGCAAGTAATTGTTGCGCCGCAGAAATATTTCCATTCGCTAAATAAGCTACCCTACCTGCTTTTTCTTGCGGACAACCGTTTTCAATTAAATATGTTTTTAGCACATCATCGCTCAATTTTGGAATTTTGATGAGTTGTGTTCTAGATAAAATAGTTGAAAGAATTTGATCGTAGTTTTCAGCTATTAAAATAAATAAGGTTTTTGCAGGGGGTTCTTCAATTAATTTAAGAAGGGAGTTTCCTGCAGCGCCTAAATATTCGGGTAACCAGATTAATATAATTTTATATTCTGCTTCAAAAGATTTTAAAACAAGCTTCTGAATAATAGCATGACATTCTGCTATATTGATATTGGGTTGTTTGTTTTCTGCATCTAAATATTCCATCCACTGCTCAATGCCCATGAAAGGGTTCTCTGCAATGGCTTTGCGCCATTCCTTAATATAGCTTACAGCAGTTTCTGCCGAACCTTTTGAAATAAATGGATAGCTAAAATGTAAATCTGGGTGTATGAGTTTTTGATACTTGGTACAGGCGCTGCATTTTCCGCAAGAGTCGTCTGCTTGTTTGTCTAAGCAAGAAATATATTGCGCATAAGCTAAAGCAAGCGCTAAACTTCCACTTCCCTCTGGCCCAAGAAATAATTGCGCATGACTAATGCGTGCTTCTTTTACAGAATTTATTAATCTTTCTTTAACCGCTTGCTGCCCCGGAATATCTTTAAAAAACATAGGGCAATTTAGCAATTTTAGCGCGATAAGCCAATCGCATGGATCAATTTTTTAGACAATCATTTTAAATATTATGAATAAAAAGTTTAATAATGTTGGAATGCGATTATCTTTGCAACATGGGAAGATGGATGGCTTTTGACTATGGATTAAAACGGACTGGAATTGCCGTTACCGACCCGTTAAATATAATTGCTACCGGCTTAACAACCGTTGCTAGTCAAGAGCTTATCGATTACATCAAGACCTATTTAACTAATGAACAGGTGGAATTATTTGTTGTGGGTGAACCTAAACAAATGAATAATGAGCCTTCTATGTCTGCACAAATGATCAATGATTTTGTGCAAAAGTTAAACGCTACATTTCCTACTATTCCAATTAAAAGAATAGACGAAAGATTTACTTCAAAAATGGCATCGCAAGTTATTGCGCAAAGTGGTAAATCAAAAAAAGATAGAGAAAAAAAAGAACACATTGATTTGGTAAGCGCAATTATAATTTTACAGTCTTACATGGAATCAATCAACCATTAATTTTTAAAATGATATTACCAGTAATTGCTTTTGGCGACCCTGTATTAAGAAAAGTTGGTGTGGATATTTCGTCTGATTACCCACAGCTTCCTGCATTAATTTCTGATATGTTTGAAACCATGTATCATGCGCATGGTGTAGGCTTGGCGGCTCCTCAAGTGGGTTTAGCTATCCGCCTATTTGTAATAGACGCCTCACCTTTCGACGAGGACGAAGAGGACAAGCCTAAGCAATTAAATTTCAAAAAAGTATTTATCAACGCAGAAATATTAGAAGAGTCTGGTGCAGAGTGGTCTTTTTCTGAAGGATGTTTAAGCATTCCAGAAGTAAGAGAAGAAGTATCTAGAAAATCGGTTATAAAAATTCGTTACCAAGACGAAAATTTTCAAACCATTGAAGAAACATACGACGGTATTTTAGCGCGCATTATTCAACATGAATACGACCACATTGAAGGAAAATTATTCGTAGATAAAATTTCTCCTATAAAGAAAAGGTTGATTGTAAAGAAATTGGATGCCATTACTAAAGGGATTATTCGTCCAGAGTACAAGATGAAATATCCTGCTCAAAAGAAGAGAAAAAACTAGTCTTCTTTTTTCTCGTTTCTCAAGTTGATTTTACCTTCGTTTAGGAGTTGAATAAATTGATTGATTTTTACTAAGTCAAACAAAGGGTTATAGCGGTTTTGTCCAGCCCAATAGAGCTTTTCGCTGCTTTGCTGGAAAAAATATTTACTGTTTTGGGAACCATCCCAAGCCATGGTATTCTTGAACGTATTCATCACCCTTTCATCTAAATTTTTCTGTGCCAACATCAAGTCGTCATCAGCTAATTTTAATTTCAAGAATGTTTGTTTGAATTGTTCAACAGTTGCAAATGGGAAAATATAAACCATTGGAATGTTAAAACTCTCCGGCTTTAATTTAAAGATTGCAGATACCGAGTTGTTAATTAAATTATCTGGAATAACAATCTCTTGTTTTTTAAATCCTAAGCAAGCAATGCGAACAGTATCACCTACGCCAACTACTAAAGAAAAGAAACCGCGAAAATCACTGAAAGTTCCTTTGTATCCTCTAGAAACATTGAAAACATTGACAAAGGGAAGAGGGGCTAAGCTGTCTGCATGAAGAATAACGCCAGAAAATTGCACTAATTTCTTTTCTTGCGCTTGGCTATTTTGAATCGCAAACACAAACAAGAAAAGAAATAAGTAAAGGGTGAATTTTTTCAAAACAAACAGTGCTATAATTTTATTAAACGAAAAGAGCGGTCATATCGTATGAACGCTCTTTTCGTTTTTTTAGTTTCTCAATCTTTCTGGAAGAACAGCGTTCGGGTCATCTGCATCCGTGATGTTTACTGCTTCAACAGAATTGATTTCTGGAATGGAACGCTTAAGCGCTTGTTCAACTCCAGCTTTCAAAGTCATGATGCTCATTGGACATGAACCGCAAGCGCCCAATAGTTTTAATTTCACTACCATATCTTCAGTTACTTCTTGCAAAGCGACATTGCCGCCATCTGCTTCTAAGTAAGGTCTTATTTGGTCTAATGCATTTTCAATGCGTTCTATTAATTCTGGACTTGTATTCATTTTAATTTAATAAGGATAATTATTTACAAAGATACACTATTTATAATAATTCTAATTTAGATTATTTACATGCATACCTGCATTGATTAAAGCGACTTGTTGTGCTACTTTTGAAGCAATTTGAGCCATTGCCAATGCAGTTGGATGGGTTTCGTTTAACGAAATAGGTTCACCCATATCGCCAGATTCGCCAACAGATTGCACCAATGGTATTTCTCCTAAAAATGGCACTTCAAATTGCTCTGCTAATTTTTTGCCACCATCTTTACCAAAAATAAAGTATTGCTGATCGGGCATTTCTGCAGGGCTGAAATAAGACATGTTTTCAATAACACCTAAAACCGGAATTTTAATACCATCCATTCTAAACATGGCCATTCCTTTTCTAGCATCTGCAACAGCTACATTTTGAGGAGTGGTTACAATTACAGCTCCTGTAATTGGGAATTGTTGCCCTAAAGTAATATGTACATCGCCAGTTCCTGGTGGCGTATCAACGATAAGGTAATCCAGTTCACCCCAGTTTGCATCAGTAAATAATTGTTTCAATGCAGTAGTTACCATCGGACCTCTCCATGGAATTGCTTGATTTGGATCTACAAAAAATCCGATAGACAGCAATTTAATACCATACTTTTCTAAAGGCATTAAACTTACTTTTTCTCCATTTTTTTCTGCGCCTGGTCTTGCACCTTCTAATTTAAACATCATCGGAATAGATGGTCCATAAATATCTGCATCAATTAAGCCAACTTTTGCACCTTGTTTACTTAAGCTAATGGCTAAGTTAACGGCAACAGTTGATTTGCCAACTCCACCTTTTCCAGAAGCAACCAAAACAATATTTTTAATGTTCGGAAAACTCGGATCTTGAGTAGTGCTTGTTACCCTACTGGTCATGTTTGCTTTAACGATAATATTTTTATCTACGAAATGATGTATCGCGTTGATACATGCATTTTCAATCATGGCTTTTAATGGACATGCAGGAGTAGTTAATATAACAGAGAATTTAACTTCGTTCCCATTAATTTCAACATCTTCAATCATGTTAAGGGTAACCAAATCTTTTTTCAAATCGGGTTCTTCAACATTACTTAGCGCACTTAGTATTTGTTCTTTGGTATACATTTTGGTTGTTTGTATTTCAATTAGATTGAAATGTTATTTATTAAATAAATTAAATTCTGATGTGTATGTGACTGCTTTTACTGCTTGTGTTGCCAGCATCGTCTTCCGCAATAATGTCAAAATTGACGAACGTATAACTGCTATCATTCATAATAATGAATGTATCTATAACAGCTGTTTTACTATTTGGTTTGTCGGAAATTTGTAATAAGTTTTTACCAGTTGCAAGGTATATTCTTAGGCTTGTTGATTTTATTTGACTGTTATCTGAGAAAGTAATATTGAAAAAAGCTGTATCGTTCCAATTGTAAACTTGGTGGTTGTTGGGGCTAATTTTAGTAATGACAACTGATGGGTCGCTCGGGTTTTCCTCTTTGCAACTATTTAGCAACACGCTTAATCCTAAAACTATAAAAGCTAAATATTTCATCTTTGATATTTGATAAACAAATTTACCATTATTCCATTTATTATTTATTATTTTCAGCCTTTAATCATGAAAAAAATAAAAATCGCACTTTTTGTAATCCTTGCATTGCTCTTTATCGGAATTGGTTTGGCAATTGGACTAAGGGAACGAATCATGCATGGCGTAATAGACAGGGTAATTACGAGTCAAAAAGAGCGCAATAAAATAACTATAGCAATCAAACAGGCTAAATTTGAAGGGTTAAGTACTGTTGTAATGAACGAGATCAGTATTTTACCCGACTCTTTAGACACCCTTTTATCGGTATCGCATTTTAAAGTAAAGGTGGAATTACTGCCTATGCTTATTGGAAGAATTAAACTTTCAGAACTTGTTGTGAGTGGTGCTAATTTGCAATTGATTAACCAAGCGGGTAAAAGAAATTTTGAATTTTTATTGAAAAGTAAAAAGAAAGATACACTCAACAACACCAATCAAAAAATCGATTTAGCACATTTAGCAGACAACTTAATCAATGATTTATTATATAAAGTTCCAGCTAGGTTAGATATACAAGATTGTCATTTAAAAGTTGTTGATAATAAACACCAATTTCAAGTTGCGGCAAAAGCCATTCAAATATTAAACAACCGATTTTATTCTACCTTTATTTTAAATCAAAATGAGTCTGTTTGGCATGCAGAAGGATATGTTAATCCGGAAGAGAAAAAGTTAAACATGCAATTTTATGCAGAGAATAAAAAAGTGGAATTTCCTTATCTAGAAGAAAAGTTTGGCTTAAAATTAAATTTTGATACTATTTCTACTCGAATGGATGCCATCGACTACAAGTCAGGTAATTTAAGCATTTCAGGGAATTGGCACATTCATAATTTAATGATCAAACACCCAAAGCTTGCGCAAAAAGAAGTGGTTGTGTCTTCGGCTGCTATAGATTGCAAAATGCTTATTGGCGAAAATTTTGTTGCCATAGATAGTAGCTCTGTTGCTTCTTTAGGAGAAATAAAAATTCATCCATTTTTGAAATACACCATTGCTCCACAAAAAATTTATGAATTAAAAATCAATACAGAAAACACTTTTGCTCAGAAATTTTTAAACTCATTTCCAAAAGGTTTGTTCGAGTCTTTAGAAGGAATAAAAGTGGCAGGAAATTTAGCGTATCATTTAAACTTTTATTTAGACAGTAAGGACCCTTGGCATTGTAAATTTGATTCGAAACTTAGCCGAGAGAACTTTAAGATTTTACAATACGGAAATGTTAATTTTCAGAAAATAAACAGCAGTTTTATTTATACTGCATTTGAAGGTGGTAATGCTGTAAAGTCTATGATTGTTGGTCCTGAGAGCTTTGGATTTACTCCTTATGCGCAAATATCAGATTATATCAAGAATGCTTTATTGACTTCAGAGGATCCATTATTCTTCTCACATCGCGGCTTTTATGAGGAAGCATTTAGGCAGTCTATTGCAACTAACTTTGTAGCTGGTCGATTCAAACGCGGCGGCAGTACTATTTCTATGCAATTGGTTAAAAATATATTTTTAAACAGAAACAAAACAGTTGCACGCAAGTTAGAAGAGGTGTTAATTGTTTGGATGATAGAAAATGGCAGGTTGGTAGACAAACAAAGAATGTTTGAAGTTTATTTAAATATTATTGAATGGGGGCCAAATGTATATGGTATTACAGAAGCATCAAGATTCTATTTCGATAAGTTTCCAAGCGAATTAAATTTAGGAGAAAGCATTTTCTTAGCAAGTATAGTTCCGAAGCCAAAACGATTTAAAAATTCTTTCCTAACTAATGCAGAATTAAAACCTTACATGCATAAGTATTTCAAGTTAATCGGTGGTTTAATGGTTCGAAGGGGAAAGGTACCTGCAACAGACACAGTCGGTATATTTAATAGTGTAAAGGTTAAGGGTTTAGCTAAAAGCATGATTTTGGTTGTTGACACCCTGCCTTCTACTATAATTGAAGAAAGCACAGAATTACTATAAAAGACTCATTTTGTTTATTTCTTAACATTAATCGATGCTTTTAGCATTAAATTAACATTGTCATAAAACCTATCTGCTTCATTTTCAGTAATTTAATAACCAACCACCACATTCTTAACAATTTCTTAACATAAGCGAAATAAAAGGGTAACATTAACTTTACAAATTTGCTAACAGTTAACAATTAAATCACATAGACTTAACAGTAATTATGAAAAAGCTTAACATTAAAATCCTTTTAATTTTACTTACCCTTGCTACTTTTGGAGCAAATGCACAGAATGTAACACTTAACGACAGTACATTTAATGACTTGTCAGGAAGAGTTGCAAAAGCAGAGGGGGATTTGACTTTTTTGAAAAAAATAAAAATCAATGGTTGGATCCAAGCGCAATACCAACACATTGATACTTTAGGCGCTGCGAGTGTAGCCGGTGGAAATTTTCAACCGTTCTCTGACAGCCGCATGATATTACGTCGTGGTAGGATTAAATTTACTTACGAGCAAGCATATGCGCAATATGTATTACAATTAGATGTAGTTGATCCAACATTAACACCAGGAACTTCAGTAGGAACTTCATCTTCTGCAATTCCATTTGCAGTTAACGTGAGAGATTTCTATATGAAAATCAATGCTCCTTTTTGGAACCCATTGACATTAACTGTAGGTATGCAAAACCGTCCATTTGGATTTGAGGTTTCGCAATCTTCACAAGTTAGGGAAACACCTGAGCGTTCAAGATTTGTTCAAAGTTTATTACCAAATGAAAGAGATTTAGGCGCGATGGTAACATTGCAAGCACCTAAAACTTCACCATTACATGTGTTTAAAATCAACGCAGGTATTTTTAATGGTCCTGGTATTGCTCGTGAATTTGATGCTCGCAAAGATTTTATTGGACAAGTTACTTTAAATAGTTCTACTAAAAACGAACGCATTCAATATGGTTTAGGAGTATCTTATTATAATGGAAGTGTATTGCAAACAGATTCAACTGTATACTCTGGTATCGATATGACAAATAGTGCTACCCCAAATTTTATTGCAAATAAGAATGGTAGCAACATTGGCGACTATGCAAAAAGAACTTATTATGGAGTAGATGCGCAAGTTTCATTTGACCATGGTTTAGGCATTACCACTTTAAGAGCTGAATATGTTGCAGGTACACAACCTGGAGTTGCATCTTCTAGTAGAAGTTCTGAGTTTGCGCCGGTAGGGAAAGCATATGTTAGAAATTTCAATGCAGGATATTTCTATTTCATTCACAAAATTGCTAACCTTCCTTTTCAATTGGTATACAAATATGATGTATACGATCCAAACTCAAAAGTTGCAGGATATCAAATTAACTCAGCTGGGAAGTTTGGTACAGGAGACATTAAATATACTACCAATGGAATTGGTGTAAACTACCTAGCTAGTGCGAATTTAAAATTCATGTTTTATTATGATATGATCACAAATGAAACAGTTGGCATAAGCGGATATAATTATGACAAATCGGATAATGTTTTCACAGCACGTATGCAATTCAGATTTTAATTTCATTCAATAATTAAGCAAATAAAAAAATAATATGAAAAAAATAATTTTAGCATTCACATTTGTAGCTGCTGTTTTTAATGCAGCAATCGCTCAAAAAATTAAAGGTAGTGATACCGTATTGCCTTTGGCTCAGAAAGAAGCGGAAGTGTACATGAAAAAAAATAAAGCTGCACGTATTACCGTTACTGGCGGTGGTAGTGGCGTTGGTATTTCATCTTTAATAGATAATACAACAGATGTAGCTATGTCATCTCGTAAAATGAAATTAAGCGAGAAAATGAAAGTAAACGATGGGGGTGTTTCATCTGCTGAAGTAGTTATTGCTTTTGACGCGCTTGCAGTAATTGTAAATCCTGCAAATAAAGTAGACCAATTAACACGTGAACAATTAGAAGGCATTTATACCGGAAAAATTAAAAATTGGAATCAAGTTGGCGGTGAAAATACACCAATTGTGGTTTACGGTAGAGAAAGTAGTTCTGGTACTTTTGATTTCTTCAAAGAGCACGTATTGAATAATAAAAATTATGCTGCAAGTGTAATGAGTATGCCTGCTACAGGTGCTATTGTTCAATCAGTAAGCCAAACAAAAGGTGCTATTGGTTACGTAGGCTTAGCATATGTAGAAAATAATGTAAAAGCATTAAGCGTATCATTTAATAAGGGCAAAAATTTTGTGGCACCAAGTATTGCAACCGCAAAAAACAAAACTTATCCAATTGTACGCCCATTGTACTTTTATTATTTAACCAGTGCAAGTAAAATAATTAAGCCATTTGTAGATTTTATTTTATCTTCGGAAGGTCAAACTATTGTAACTAAAGAAGGATTTGTATCTTTGAACTAAACAATACATTATTTCGTTGAAAAAGCTACTCGATAAATTAACCGAGGGAATATTAATGCTGAGCGGAACAGTAACTACGGTTACAGTTCTGCTCATCGTTTTTTTTCTATTTAAGGAAGGCGCAGGATTGTTTGGGAAAAGCCCAACCGAAGATGGCTTTACAGTTGCCGTTAATCATAACAATCCAATTGACAAGTTAAGCCCCGAACAAATTAAAAATGTTTTTGATCAAAACATCGTTAATTGGAAAGAGCTTGGTGGAAATGACGATAGTATTATCCTATTCAGAATGGATGATTTACTTGCTTATTATTCAGAAGATGAGCTTGCAGGCATTGATACTAACATGGGTCTTTTGGCTCAAAAAATCGACCAAGTAATCGAAAACAATAAGGGGGTTATTGCATTTATTTCTGCAAATGAAATTCCAAAAGAACATCATTCAAAATTAGTTAGAATTGAATCTATTGGTTTAGGCAGTTTTTTTGGTGGTGAAGTTTGGTTTCCAACATCAACACCTGTAGCACAATTTGGTATATACCCATTATTAATGGGGACGCTATGGGTAAGTTTTATTGCGATATTAATTGCCTTACCATTTGGTTTAGCAGCAGCAATTTACATGGCAGAAATTGCCGATTCAAAAGTGAGGGGAATTTTAAAACCAATCATAGAATTGTTAGCAGGTATCCCATCTGTTGTGTATGGTTTTTTTGGGTTAATTGTTTTAGTTCCATTGGTTCAACAAATATTTAATTTGCCAGTTGGCGAAACTGGATTAACCGGAAGCATTGTTTTAGCAATTATGGCATTGCCAACAATTATTACGGTAGCCGAAGACGCAATAACTCGTACGCCGAGAAGTGTAAGAGAAGCAAGTTTAGCTTTAGGAGCTTCTCAATGGCAAACAATTTATAGAATTGTGATCCCTGCTGCTTCATCTGGAATTACTGCTGCAGTAATTTTAGGAATTGGAAGAGCTATAGGAGAAACAATGGCGGTGCTAATGGTTACGGGTAACGCCGCAGTTGTGCCGCATAGCATGTTAGAGCCAATGCGAACAATTCCTGCAACTATAGCTGCAGAATTAGGAGAAGCAGCAAAAGGTTCGTTACATTACGATGCATTGTTCGCCTTGGGTTGTGTCTTATTTATCATAACCATGTTAGTGAATATTACAGTAGAAATGATTTCTAAAAAAGGAACAAAAAACAAATTGCGTTAAGATGAAAGGAAGAACGAAGAAAAGAGTAGCAGAGCTCATCGCTTTTAATTTGTTTCGCATCATGAGTGCAAGCATTGTATTGGTATTATTTTCCATTTTGGCTTTTATCGTAGTGCGAGGCATTGGTGTTATAAGTTGGGATTTCATTACTAAAATGCCAGAAGAAGGAATGACCAAAGGCGGCATTTGGCCTGCTATAGTAGGCACTATGTGTTTAGTAGCGGGTAGTATGTTGTTCGCATTTCCTGTTGGCGTTTTGTCTGGAATATATATTAATGAATTTGTCAAAGACAATTGGTTCAAAAGATTTGTAAAGCTGATGACAAATAATTTAGCTGGAGTTCCTTCCATAGTTTTCGGATTATTTGGAATGAGTTTATTTGTTAATACTTTAGGATTTGGAGACAGTATTATTGCAGGCTCACTAACCTTAGGGTTATTGGCATTGCCTGTAATCATTAGAACAACAGAAGAATCTTTAAAGAGCATAGACAAATACCATAGAGAAGGAAGTTATGCTTTAGGAGCAACAAAAATTCAAACAATTAGAAGAGTGGTTTTGCCATTGGCAATGCCAAATATCATTACTGGTTTTATTCTTTCTATTGGAAGGGTGTCTGGAGAAACAGCACCAATTTTATTTACGGTAGCTGCTTATTTCCTTCCAAAATTACCATCAAGCATGTTCGATCAAGTAATGGCATTGCCTTATCATTTATATGTGCTTTCAACTAGTGGAACAGACATGGAAGCCAGTAGAAATATGGCTTACGGAACAGCACTTGTTTTAATTTTAATAGTGTTGATTTTGAATTTGCTCGCTAACTTTACTAGAAGATTTTTAAATAAAAAAATTAAACAATAAATTATGATAGAAGCTAAAAACCTGAACTTATATTATGGTTCATTTCAAGCTTTAAAAGACATTAGCATGAAGGTGCCTGAGAAATCAGTTACAGCTTTGATTGGCCCTTCTGGTTGTGGAAAGTCTACTTTCTTACGAACCTTTAATCGCATGAACGACTTAATTGCTGGTGTAAAAATTGAAGGCGATATAATTGTTGATGACATGAATATCTATGCCAAAGGAGTGGATGTAGATAGTTTGCGCAAAAGAATCGGAATGGTATTTCAAAAACCAAATCCATTTGCAAAAAGTATTTATGAAAACGTGGCTTATGGCATGCGTGTAAATGGGGTGAGTGATGAGAAACTTATCAAGCAAACGGTAGAAGAAAGTTTAAAGCAAGCCGCATTGTGGGACGAAGTAAAAGACAATTTGAAAAAGTCTGCATATGCATTATCTGGAGGGCAGCAGCAACGTTTGTGTATTGCGCGTGCGCTTGCTGTCGAGCCAACTATTTTATTGATGGACGAACCAGCATCGGCATTGGATCCAATTTCCACATCTAAGATTGAAGAATTAATTCATGAATTAAAAAAGAATTATACTATTTTAATTGTAACACACAATATGCAGCAAGCTGCAAGGGTGAGCGATCACACAGCATTTTTCTACATGGGATCTTTGATAGAGTTTAACGAAACAAAAACAATATTTACTAATCCAGAAAACCAACAGACGCAAAATTATGTAACTGGAAGGTTTGGGTGATTTTTTATAAATTTAAGATATTATGACACATTTCGAAGAAGAATTAAAACACCTCAAACAAGAGGTAAATATTATGTTTGCATTGGTTCGCACGCAAATTGCTAAAGCAAAGGATGCATTGGTGCGCTTAGACAAAGATTTAGCAAGAGAAATTATTCAGACAGAAAAAAGAGTCAATGCGCAGGAATTAAACATTGACCGTGACTGTGAAAATTATTTCGCTTTATATAATCCAGTGGCAGTAGATTTGCGTTACCTCTTAGCCATCTTAAAAATAAATAACAACCTCGAAAGAACTGGAGATATTGCTGAAGGCATTGCAAAATTCTTAATTCAAACGCAACAATCTTTTGATCAAGAATTATTAACCTCATCACAATTACTTAAAATGTTTGATGAGTGTGTGAGCATGATGCATGAAATCGAAGAAGCGTTTGAAAACGAAGACACCATTAAAGCGAGAAGCATTTTCAAGCAAGACGAAGTGTTAGATAAAATTAACATAGAAGCGAATAAAAACATTGAAGCATATATTCGTTTACATCCAGATAATATTGAGCAAGCATTATATGTACTTTCTACCATTCGTAAGCTAGAAAGAGTAGGCGATCAAGCAAAGAATATTGCAGAAGAGGTTATTTTTTATTTAGAAGCTAAGGTATTAAAGCATACTAAAAAAGTATAATTAGGCGGGTTTTACATGCGCTCTCTATCCAGGCTTCGGTAATGAATGGCTTCTAATAAATGTTTGGTAGCAATATTTTCTGAGTTTTCTAAATCAGCTATGGTTCGCGCAACTTTTAAAATTCTATCGTAAGCGCGTGCAGATAAACCTAGCCGCTCCATGGCTGTTTTTAAAATAGCTAAACCTTCTTTGTCAACTTTGCAAATTTCGCGCAAAAGTTTGCTGCTAATTTGTGCATTGCAATGAATGTTTGATAAGTGTCCATAGCGTTCAGATTGTATCTTTCGTGTTTGCATTACTCTTGTCCTTACTACACTGCTTATTTCTCCTTTACGATGTGCAGTTAATTCATTAAAACTTACCGGAGAGACTTCAATGTGTATGTCAATTCTGTCTAGCAGTGGACCTGAAACTTTATTGAGGTAACGCTGAACAATTCCTGGTCCGCAAGTACATTCTTTTTCCGGGTGATTATAGAAACCGCAAGGGCAGGGGTTCATAGAGGCAACAAGCATAAAACTTGCGGGGTATTCTACACTTTGTTTGGAGCGTGCAATGCTAACTTTACGCTCTTCGAGTGGTTGTCGCATCACTTCTAACACACTCCTTTTAAATTCTGGCAATTCATCTAAAAACAAAACGCCATTATGCGACAAAGAAATTTCTCCGGGTTGCGGATTACTTCCGCCACCAACAAGCGCAACATCTGAGATGGTATGGTGTGGCGAGCGAAAAGGCCTACTCAAAAGCAAAGAGATGTTGTTCGTTAATTTTCCAGCAACAGAATGAATTTTCGTAGTTTCTAATGCTTCAGAAATATTTAGTGGCGGCAAAATACTTGGTAGTCTTTTGGCAAGCATTGTTTTGCCTGCACCAGGTGGCCCAATCAGTATTACATTGTGTCCGCCTGCTGCTGCAATTTCTAATGCACGTTTGATATTTTCTTGACCCTTTACATCGGAAAAATCTAAATCAAATTTTTCTGTATGTTCTTGGAACTCATTTTCTATATCTATTAATGTTGCTTGTCCTTTGCAATTAGATTTAAAAAAATCTATGACTTCTAAAATGCTATTCATTCCAAAAACATTTAAACCATTTACGATGGCAGCTTCTTTTGCATTTTGTTTAGGAAGAATGAATCCTTTGAATCCTTTTTTTTGAGCTTCAATGGCAATGGGTAGCGCACCTTTGATAGGCTTTAAGCTGCCGTCTAAAGAGAGTTCGCCCATAATTAAGTAATCTTCCAAGTGTGCGGATGGAATTTGCTCTGCGGCAGCGAGAATGCCAATTGCAATGGTTAAATCATAAGAGGAACCTTCTTTGCGGATATCTGCTGGCGCCATATTTACTACAATTTTCATTCTTGGCATATGGTAACCAAAGTTTTTTACAGCAGACTCAATTCTTAAATGACTTTCTTTGACGGCGCTGTCTGGCAAGCCAACTAAAAAATAATCTACACCTGTAACAATATTTACTTCTACGGTAATGAGGATTGCGTCAACGCCTTGAACGGCGCTGCCAAAAGTTTTAACCAGCATTTTTTATTTCAAAACTAAAGTAAACAACAGTTTTGTTCAACTTAGTTTGTGCAGGTTTTTAATTGCAAATTTTTATTGATGTCTTTCGATGAAATCAATTAAGGAATGGATGACTTTGATGTGAATTTCTTGCGCCCTATCTGCATAGTCAGATTTGGGTGCACGAATTTCTACATCTGCTAAGCCAGCTAATTGTCCGCCATCTTTTCCGGTAAGACACACTACAGACAAGCCTTTTGCTCTTGCGGCTGCTACAGCATGAATAATATTTTTTGAATTCCCAGAAGTGCTGATGCCAACTAAAACATCGCCTTCATTTCCTAATGCTTCTATATATCTTGAAAAAATAAAGTCATAACCATAATCGTTTCCTACGCATGAAATATGTGAAGGGTCTGAGATAGATACGGCAGCTAATGCTTTGCGATCATTTCTATATCTGCCGCTCAATTCTTCTGCAAAATGCATGGCATCACACATAGAGCCACCATTACCGCAGGAAATAATTTTCTTTCCGTTTGCTAATGCCTTAACCATTAATTGCCCAGCAACATTAATTGCTGCTATGTTTTTTTCGTCTGAAACAAATGTGTCTAAAACGGATTGAGCTTCTGTGAAATGTTTTTTGATCGCGTCCATACCCAAAAGTACTAAATTTTATATTTCTAAGAATTGATTTATTATCTTGTTTCTCAAATTCAAGGAAATGAGCAAAAAAGTACTATGTGCCATCAATCCACATTCGGGTAAGGGCCGCTCGCAAAGCATGCTAGCAGAAATGCAAGCCGCATTACCAGACTTTCAATGGGTAGTAGTAGAAAGTAGTAGCCCTCAATATTTCTCAACCCATTTGGGCGGCTTTATAGATAAATCAATTTGCGCAATTGCAGTTTTTGGTGGAGACGGCACCATGCACGATGTAGTCAATGGCTTATACTATTCAAATAACTTAAATGTTCCAGTATTATTATTTCCAGCAGGAACGGGAAATGCATTCAATCACGACTTAGCCTGTTTTGATTGCCGAACTGCAATTGAAAGGCTAAGAAAATTTGAATTACAAAAAATAGATTTAATGAAAATGACAAACGAAACGCAATCGTTGGTGTCATTTAATATAATTGGTTGGGGCCTTGTTGCGCAAATTACTGATCTAGCAGAAAGGCTAAGGATATTTGGTAGCGCAAGGTATACCATTGCTTCGTTAATAAAAATATTTGCAAATCCATGTCGACGTGCAACTTTAACCTTTGAAGGTTATCAAGAAGAATCAGATTTTTCTTTTGTTTTACTGATGAATACTAAGCACACTGGCAAAGGCATGAAAATGGCCCCATACGCGAGTTTGAGCGATGGCTTAATGGATGTTTTAATTGTTAAAAAAACCAGTTTATGGAATTTGCTTTTGTTATTCCCCAGCATTTATTCTGGCAAGCATGTACATTCTAAACTTTTAAATTATCAGCAAGTTCAAAAAATTACATTAATTGCTACAGACGAACAACCTTTAACAATAGATGGAGAAGTAAAAGAGCGCGCGCCTTTTGAGGTAGAAGTTTTGCCCTTAGCGCTAACAATTATAAAATAAAAAAGGAGGCATTGGCCTCCTTTTTTATTAGTAGATATTTCAATTATTTTTTCTTGAATTTTTCTTTTCCGCTGTCTAAGAAATTAACATAGGCTGCAATGTCTTCGTTATAAGCATAAGGGGCAGCTAAGGCATTACCATCGTTGTCAACTATTACATATAAAGGCTGTGCGTTGTTGTTGAATTTAGTTACTTGTAAATCCACATTTCTATTACCTAAATTTTTAATTTTTTTGCCGGTATAAGTAGAAGTATATTTTTCATTTTCTGGTAATTCTGTGCGATCGTCAACATATAATGAGATAACTACAAAATCATTTTTTAATCTTTTTAATACTTCTTCATTTGGCCAAACTGAATTTTCCATTTTTCTACAATTGGTACAGCTATGGCCTGTAAAGTCTAAAAAAACTGGTTTTCCAGCTTTCTTTGCATAAGCCATTCCTTCATCGTAATCGAAGAACGCTTCAATACCAAGTGGTGCGTGTAATTGCTCGCTGTATTTTCTAGAAGTAGTATTTGAATTGGTAGTTTGAAAAGATTTAGCATATAAATCAAAATCTTGTGTGCCTTGATGCGGCAAGAAACCACTGATTGCTTTAAGTGGTGCTCCCCATAAACCAGGTGTTAAATACACTGCAAAACTCAGCGATATAATTGCCAAGAATAACCTTGGAACTGAAATGTATTTTACATCCGAATCATGGTTGAATTTTAATTTACCTAACAAGTAAAATCCTAACATGATAAATATGACAATCCACAATCCAATGAAAACTTCTCTGTCTAAAATTCTCCAGTGGTAAGCCATGTCTGCATTTGATAAAAATTTTAATGCAAACGCTAATTCAATAAATCCTAAACTAACTTTTACTGTGTTTAACCATCCTCCAGATTTAGGCATAGAATTTAACCAGCTTGGGAATATTGCAAACAAAGTAAATGGCAATGCAAGTGAAATTGAAAACCCTAACATGCCCATAAATGGGCCAACATAAGTTCCTTTGTTTGCTGCATCTACAAGTAAAGTACCAATGAGTGGTCCTGTGCAAGAGAAAGAAGCAATAGCTAAAACCACTGCCATAAAGAAGATGCCTAACAGCCCACCTTTATCTGCTTTTTGATCTGCTTTGGTTGACCATGAACTTGGAAGAGTAATTTCAAATGCACCAAAAAACGAGGCTGCAAATAATACCAAAATACCAAAGAAAACTAAATTAAATACGGCATTGGATGAAAGTTCGTTTAATGCGCTTGCACCTAAAAGCATTGTTACGCCTAATCCTAAAGCAACATAAATTACGACAATTGAAATACCATAAATAATTGCTTTACGAATTCCATCTGCTTTGCTTTTGCTTTGCTTGGTGAAGAAACTAACAGTTAACGGAATCATTGGGAAAATACAAGGCATTAATAATGCAACAAATCCAAAAAGAAACCCTTGTAAAAATATAGACCAATTTCCCTCTTCTTTTTCAGGTGCTGCAATGCTAGTTTTTGTTGCAGTGCTGTCCGAAACACTTGATTTGCTTGCGTTTGAACTGCTATCTATTGTTGTTGCAATGGTATTGCTATCGACAATTTCTTCGCTTGCATTTGTTTTATTAGCTGCAGATTCAAAACCTTTTACTTGAAATGAAAACGGAACTTCTTCAGGAGGCAAACATTGTTTGTCGTTACAAACCATATATTCGAAAGTGCCTTCTAGCTTAAAATCTTTTGCAGAAAGCACTTTTATTTTTTGTTTAAAAGTAGCACTGTGTTCGAAGTATGAAACTTGCATTTCAAAAACTTCATCGTTAATGGTAATTGGTTTCGGAATTTCTAAAACACCTTTTACTAATTTAAAACTTACATTAGGTGTAAATTTAAAAGTAGTAGGAAGTGGCCCACCTTCTCCAACAAATTGCGAATAGACATGCCAATGGTCATCTATTTTTGCTTTGATAACAAGTGTAGGGTTTTCGGTCCCATTGTCTTCAATGGTATAAGACCATTTAACCGGCTCTTGAATTTGAGCAAATGTTTGAAGGCTGAATAATAGTAAGCCAAAAAATGCAAAAAATTTCTTCATTATTTTACAATGCTAATGTTTTCAAAAATATCAATTTAATTTTAAAGGATATAGCTTATTTCTTTATTGTTGAAATAGCGAACCTGCTCTTTTAATTGCACTGCTAATCTTCCGAATTCATCAATGCCAACTATTTTAGCTGTTTGCGCAATATCATCTATCACAAAATGCGCTTCTTGCTGGTAGCGAAAGAGTCTATTCAAGTATGCGTTTTGAATGGTTTGTTTTGAACTGTTTCGAATCCATTCATATTTCTCTTCTAAAGCATCACACAATTCTGCTAATAACAGTTCTCTGTCATAATTCTTGCAAGTAAGTTGTTTAAGAGAGCAAGCGTTTGGTGTATTTACACTAAATTCAATTTGGTTAATATTAATACCAATGCCAATTATGCTGTTTTTGATGACATGTTGTTGAATGCTATTTTCAATGAGTAAACCAGCAATTTTTTGATTGCCTACGTATATATCGTTTGGCCATTTAACCCGCACATTAGTTACATATTTCTCTAGAAACTCACAGATAGCCAGGCTAATAGCGATTGACAATAAAAATTGATCTTCAATTTTTAAAAAATGAGGTTGATAATAAACGCTCAATAGCAGGTTTAATTCTGGATTTGATTCCCAAACGGCACCACTTTGACCCCTTCCACCACTTTGAAAATCTGCCATAATTACCGAGCCCTCCGCTAATGGCTCAGAATTTGACAACAATTCTGCAGTATAGCTGTTAGTGGATATAACTTTAGCTAAGTGAATGGTATTTTTACCGGTATACTGGGCTTTCATAAAGGGATAAACGCAAATTAATTGCTAATTTTGCCTAAATTAAACGGTTTTAATGAAGAAACACAAAAAAGAAGTAGATTCTCAAAAAATAGCTGAAATAATTGTTCAAGGTATTCAAGAGAAAAAAGGGAAAGAAGTAGTAAGTTTAGATTTACGAAAAATCAGCAGTTCTGTCAGCGATTATTTTGTTATTTGCCATGCAGATTCAAGCACTCAAGTAAGAGCCATTGCCGATTCTGTAGAGCATGAAATGTCGAAGGCATTAAATGAAGATCCTTGGCACAAAGAGGGCCAAGGAAATGCAGAGTGGATTTTACTTGATTATGTATCGGTTGTGGTGCATATTTTTAAAACAGATAAAAGAGAATTTTACGGAGTAGAAGAATTATGGGGCGATGCGCAATTGCAACGTTATGAATCTGCTTCTTAATACAAATAAAATAGATGGAAGAGAATAAGAAAAAATCGACTGGTGGGAAAAAAATGCCGAATCTACCACAGGTGCCTAAGTTCAATTTTTATTGGATTTACGGTATTTTATTAATCGCTGTAATTGCATTTCAGTTTTTATATAAAGACAATAGCGCGAAAGAAATTAGCTATCAGAAATTCGAAACAGAAATGTTATTGAACCATGACGTAGAAAAGTTAGTTGCTTATAAGCAGAACGAAATGTATGTGGTAGAAATATATATTTTCAAAGCAAAACTAGAAGGTGAGAAATATAAAGACATCAATAGTGGTGCATATTTTTCTGGAGCGGGTCCGCATTATTTTTTAACACAGCTTTCGATCGACGATTTCAACAATCGTTTACGTGATGCGCAAAAAAGTTTTACTCCTGCAGAAAAAGTAGATGTAGAATACATTACAAAATCTAGCTGGGGAAGAGACTTTTTATTATCGTGGGTTTTGCCGTTAGTTTTCATGATTGCGGTGTGGATGTTTATCATGCGTAAAATGTCTGGCGGTGGCGCTGGCGGTGGAGGAGGTCAAATCTTCAACATCGGAAAATCTCGCGCAACGCTGTTTGATAAAGAGTCGCAAGTTGCGATTACTTTCAACGATGTAGCCGGATTAGAAGAAGCGAAACAAGAAGTAATGGAGGTGGTAGACTTCCTAAAGAATCCAAAAAAATATACAAACCTTGGCGGAAAAATTCCGAAAGGCGTTTTGCTAGTTGGTGCTCCGGGAACTGGAAAAACTTTATTAGCAAAAGCTGTTGCAGGTGAAGCACAAGTACCATTCTTCTCTCTTTCAGGTTCAGACTTTGTAGAGATGTTTGTTGGTGTGGGTGCATCGAGAGTAAGAGATTTATTTAAACAAGCAAAAGAAAAAGCACCTTGTATTATTTTCATAGATGAGATTGATGCCATCGGTAGAGCGCGTGGTAAAAATCAAATTATGGGAGGTAACGACGAGCGTGAAAATACATTGAATCAATTGTTAGTGGAGATGGATGGATTTGGAACCGATTCAGGTGTCATTATAATGGCTGCTACCAATCGCCCAGATGTACTGGATCCGGCACTTTTAAGACCTGGAAGATTTGACAGACAAATTGGAATTGACAAACCAGACTTAATTGGAAGAGAGCAAATTTTCAAAGTACATTTAAAACCATTAAAACTTTCAAAAGACATTGATCCTAAAAAATTAGCAGCACAAACTCCTGGTTTTGCTGGTGCAGAAATTGCAAATGTTTGTAACGAGGCGGCATTAATTGCTGCAAGGAAAGACAAGCAAGCTATAGATATGCAAGATTTTCAAGACGCAATTGATCGTGTGATCGGCGGATTAGAAAAGAAAAATAAAATTATTTCTCCTGAAGAAAAAAGAATAGTTGCATTTCACGAAGCTGGACATGCAATTACTGGATGGTTTTTGGAGCACGCAGATCCATTGGTAAAAGTTTCTATTGTACCAAGAGGAATTGCAGCATTGGGTTATGCGCAGTACTTGCCTAAAGAGCAGTATTTATATACCACAGAGCAATTGTTGGATAGTATGAAAATGACTTTAGGTGGTAGAGCAGCTGAAGAAATTGTTTTCGGAAAAATTTCAACTGGTGCACAAAACGATTTAGAAAGAATTACAAAATTGGCTTATGCAATGGTTACCATGTATGGTATGAATAAAACCATTGGAAATATTTCGTTCAACGATCCGCAAGGAGAATTTGGATATGGAAAACCATATTCAGATAAAACTTCTGAGTTAATTGACATTGAAGTAAGAAGTTTAATTGCGCAAATGTATGAAGAAACCAAAGCAATGTTGGTGAAACATAGAACGCACTTAGACAACATCGCTAAAGCACTATTGGAAAAAGAAATTATTTTCCAATCAGATTTAGAAGAGCTGTTAGGCAAAAGACCTTTTGAAACCAGAACCACATACGATGAGTTTGTAAATGGTCCTGAAGATAAAAAAGCTGAAACAGCAACACCAATTGCTACTACTACAACAGAAGAAAGTACAGTGGTTGATGATAAAACAAGACCAACTATTTTCGAACCAAAGCCGCCTGTTGAAGGGGAAAAGACCATAGAGGAGTTGGAAGCAGAATTTGCTGAATCCGACAACCCAGACGATGGCTTAAAAATCAACAGTTTGAGTGAAGACAAAAAAACTGAATAATAATTTTTCAAAAGAAATACCGCTCATTGGGCGGTATTTTTTATTTTAGCAAAATGCAAGAAGCAACCCCACGAGAACGCATGTTGAAGAAAATCAGGAAAGCCCTGATTGAAAAGGTAGAAAACCCTTTTCCTAAATTCGAAGACACGGAAGCTATTTTTACGCAATCGGCAGAATTGTTAGAAATACAATTTGCAGAAGCTTTTAATAAAGTGAATGGGCAGTTTGTTTATTGTGAAAACGAAAAAGATTTTGTCGTACAATTAAAAGCGATTGCGCAAGAAAATAAATGGTCAAATATTTTTTGTTGGGAAAAAGAATTACATGCCATTATTAAAAATCAAATCAATTATCAAATCACTGATTTCGAATTTTTAAATGCATCTGTTGGAATCACAACATGCGAAGCGTTAGTTGCAAGAACTGGAAGTATTTTAATTAGCAGCGGTTCTGCCGCAGGCAGAAGGTTATCAATTTATCCAAGCATCCATGTAGTTGTTGCATATGCTTCGCAATTGAAAAATGACACCATCGATGCCATTCAATTCATGAATGATAAATACCAAGGCCAAATGCCTTCTTTAATGAGTGTGGTAGCTGGGCCCAGCAGAACAGCAGACATTGAAAAGACCTTAGTTTTAGGTGCACATGGGCCTAGAGAATTATTTTTATTTTTAATTGACGACACTTTTTAGACCTATGCAAAATTCAAAAAAAATATATTTTGCTTCAGACTTTCATTTAGGTTTGCCTAGTTACGAAGCCAGTCGTTTGAGAGAAGATAAAATTGTTCGATGGTTAAACAGCATTCAATCCGATGCTTCTGAAATTTTTCTAGTTGGAGATATTTTTGACTTTTGGTTTGAATATGCCAGTGTTGTGCCAAAAGGATTTGTTCGATTGCAAGGCGCCATTGCAGCCTTAACCGACGCTGGAATTAAAGTGCATTTTTTCAAAGGGAACCACGACATGTGGATGTTTAATTATTTTCAAAAAGAATTAGGCATTGAATTACATTCAGAACCCATTGAACGAATTTTTACCGGAAAGAAATTTTTAATTGGCCACGGAGATGGTTTGGGCCCCGGTGATTATAGTTATAAATTTTTAAAGCAAATTTTTACAAGCAAAGTTTGTCAATGGCTTTTTGCACGCATTCATCCTAATTTTGGTGTAGGGCTTGCGCATGCTTGGTCGCAGCGCTCTCGCGTTGTGCACGATAAGAAAGAAAAGTTTCTTGGTGAAGAAAATGAGTGGCTTGCTATTTATGCCAAAGAGCAACTTAAGAAAACACATTTCGATTATTTTATTTTTGGACACAGACATTTGCCATTAAACATCGATCTTACAAAAGAAAGCAAATACGTTAACCTTGGTGAATGGATTCATGCATGCACCTATGCTTGTTTTGATGGCCAAGCACTTTCTCTTTTAACCTTTCAAGATTAATGAGAAAGCAACTGATCCTTTTCTTTTTTTTATTCATTGTTTTAACAAAACAAAGCATGTCGCAAATAAAGTTATTGGCGACACAAATAAAAAAATATCAAATTGATCAACTAGGGAATGTGTTTTATATAGATGCAAAAAATAACATAGTAAAGATAGATGCCATAAGCGCTAAAGCCATTAACTTCGCTACTTTAAGCAATGGTGAAGCAGAAATCATAGATGTGTCCAATCCATTCTCTGTATTGGTTTATTACCCTAATTTTTTCAAAGTGAAAATATTAGATGTAAACCTCTCTGAAATTGCCGACTACGATTTGAGAAGTATTTATCCTAACTCTTTTTTTTCACTAGTTTGCACTGCTCCTGTAAATGGTTTTTGGGCTTATGATGAGTTTACTCGAAAGTTGTTTAAGCTAGATGGCAATTTTCAATCGAAGCAACAGTCGCAAGATATTTACCTATACACTAAAAAAATAATCAAGCCTAATTTTTTATGCGCAAGTAAAGAAGAGGTTTTTTTGAATGACCCAAAAGTGGGTATTCTTGTTTTTGATTTTTTCGGTAGTTATAAAAAAACCATTCCAATACTGGGGTTGAAAAGATTTTCTATTGTAAATGAAAAATTGCAATTCGCAAAAGCGGGTAACATACTAGACTATCAAGCGATGCATACAGATACTGTTTTTAAAAATCAAAGCACCAGCGACCAGCTTTCTTTTCGTGCTAATAAAATTTATTGGATGCAGTCCGACAGCCTGTTCGCTAAGCCAATAAAATAGGCTAAGCCTTTTTTAAATTCCCTAAAGGGTCAAAAAAAATCAGTTTATTTCGTAAATTGCGCCCTATTTCAGGGATTAAAAAATATGTTAGAAAAATTAGAAGCAATTAAAAGAAGATTTGAAGATGTTGAAGTGGAGCTTTCGTCTCCAACTGCCATGTCTGACATGAAACGTTTTGCTCAATTAAATAAAGAATACAAAGAGTTGTCTAAAATTGTGGCGGAATACCACATTTACAACAACATCATGAGCAATATCGAGTCAAATAAGGAGATTTTAGCTACAGAAAAGGACGAAGAGTTTAGGGAAATGGCTAAATCAGAATTAGACACGCTGATTCATGATAGGGATAAAATGGAAGAGGACATTCGCTTAATGTTAATCCCTTCCGATCCAGAAGACGCAAAAAATTGCATTTTGGAAATTCGTGCTGGAACAGGTGGCGACGAAGCCAGTTTATTTGCAGGCGATTTATTTAGAATGTATCAACGTTTTTGTGAAAATAAAGGCTGGAAGACCGAATTGGTCGATTATACTCAAGGAACCGCAGGTGGTTATAAAGAGATCATCTTAAACGTTTCTGGAGAGGATGTTTACGGCACTTTAAAATACGAATCAGGTGTACATCGTGTACAAAGGGTTCCTGCAACTGAAACGCAAGGTAGGGTTCACACCTCTGCTGCTTCAATTGTGGTTTTACCAGAAGCAGACGAGTTTGATATCGATTTAAAAGTAAGCGATATCCGTAAAGATTTCTTCTGTTCTTCGGGTCCAGGAGGTCAGTCGGTAAATACAACTTATTCTGCAGTTCGATTAACACACATTCCTACAGGAGTTGTGGCACAATGTCAAGACGAAAAATCGCAGCATAAAAACTACGATAAAGCACTTTCGGTGCTTCGTTCTCGTATTTACGAGATGGAATATGCCAAACATTTAGAAGAAGTATCCAAAAAAAGAAAGACAATGGTGGCAACTGGCGACAGATCTGCCAAAATTAGGACATATAATTACCCACAAAGTAGATTAACTGAACACCGCATCGGATTGACTTCATATAATTTAAATGGAGTGATGAATGGTGATATTCAGGATATTATAGACGCTTTGCAATTTGCAGAGAACGCAGAGAAACTAAAAGAAGGAACTATTTAATCGATTTATTTCGATAAATTTCATTTTTTTATTGATAAAACCATATTAGACTGTATATTTGCAGTCCCATAGGGAAACGGAGTGGTAGTTCAGCTGGTTAGAATGCCTGCCTGTCACGCAGGAGGTCGCGGGTTCGAGTCCCGTCCATTCCGCAAAAAGCTTTAGAGAAATCTAAAGCTTTTTTTGTTTCTAATTATTTGTTTCTGAAAGGATTACGAATAAATGAATTTAAATTACATCAAAAGCCCTGCAATTGTTGCAGATAAGTAAGACGCAAGCGTTCCACATATTAAAGCTTTGAAGCCTAGTTTAGCTAAGTCTGCGCGTCTATCTGGTGCTAGCTCGCCAATTCCTCCAACTTGAATCGCAATTGAACTAAAATTGGCAAACCCGCACAACGCAAAACTGACAATTACAATTGATTTTTTAGACAATACACCAGCTGCAATCATCGGTGATAAATTTGAGTAAGCCACAAATTCATTGATTACCAATTTGGTTCCCATTAATGCGCCTACTAAATGCGTATCTTTAGAAGGCACGCCCATTACGTATGCGAAAATAGAAAACACAGCACCTAGAATTTCTTTCAAACTTAATTCTTTTAATGAAATGCCAATCATGCTTAAGTCTAGGCTGGTATTATAATAAAGTGCGCGCCCTAAATAACCTAGGCCTGCATCTACCATTGCGATCAATGCAATAAAACCTAAAAGCATGGCAATTACATTTAAAGAAATACGCATACCATCACTTGCGCCGTGAGAAATTGCATCCATTAAATTGGCATGCGCTTTTTTAATTTCAAGTTTAACTTTTCCTTTTGTTTCGGATGCTTCTGTTTCAGGGTAAACAATTTTTGCAATTACTAACGCGCCTGGTGCAGCCATAATACTTGCAGCAATTAAATATTCTGCAGGCACACCCATTGAAATATAAACCGCCATAACACCGCCGGCAATGCAAGCCATACTGCCGGCCATACTTGCAAGCAGTTCAGATTTCGTCATTCCAGAAATATAAGGCTTGATCATTATTTGTGCTTCAACTTGACCGACAAATGCACTGCCTACATTTGACAACGCTTCTGAACCGCTTACGCCCATTAGCTTATGAACGGCTCTCGCAAAAACAGCAACAATTCTTTGCATTAATCCAATATGGTAAGCGATACTTACTAATACAGATACAAAAATAATTGTTGGAATAATTTTAAAGAAAAAGATAAATGTATTACTGATCCCGAAAACAGGAGCTAATAGTGTAGAATTTACAAGTGGTCCAAAAACAAAATCTGCGCCTTTATTAGAAAAGTCTAGCAACATGGTAATAAAGTAACCAATTTTTGCAAACACAACTTGACCGAGTGGAACCTTTAAAATAAACACAGCAAGTATTGCTTGTATAAGCAACCCAGTGAAAACTAATTTTTTGTCAATTGCTTTTCTATTATTAGAAAGTAAAAATGCAATTCCTAAAATAACAACGATGCCTATGATGCCGAAATAACGATCCATGTTTCAGTTTTTTTTCTTAAAAATAGAATTATTTTTAAATAATAGCATCATTAAATAAACTGATACAATGGTTTAAATAATAACCTATGCTAAAATCCAAGTATAGAAACCGCCAGATTCCCCTCACAGGCTACCTGTATGGCAAGCGATTTTTCTTCTAATAAAATATCGCTAGGTTCAAAATGTTTAATCTTGCCATTTAATCGAATGTATTTGAAGTTTGCATTCGCCAATGCGTTATTCGCAATTCCTTGCATTTCCAATATCTGTGATTTCATTGGATAAGCCAATTGCTGTTCGATTTGTTTTTTCAAAGTGTTCTTTATTAAAAAAGCAGCAGGCCCAACCAGTGCATTTTTACTCTTAATATCAAAATCAAAATTATTTATTTTTAATTGTTGCGTTTCTTTTTCATAAAACGGAGTGCCAAGTGCATATAATTCTGCATTTATTTTTTTTGTAAAAAATCCTTTAGTCACTTCTGCAGTTAAATTTATTTTTGCGCCTATTCGATCACCATTGTTAAAAATTTCTAAATGATGTATCGTAACTTTTTCTTTCCCATTGTTAAATTCAAATGTTTTTTCTGCAATGGCTGCATTTGCTAATAAGCTTGCTTGCGTATAATTAATTGCTGCTTTACAATAGAGTGTAAAACTGCTGTCAAATTTTTGGTTTTGACTTAAATTTGGTAGCGGTTTTAAGCTTGTAGCGACAGGCTTTTCTCCAGAAACAATGCTTATTCCAGCTTTTATTCCTACATAAAATAAAATACTTGTTCCGTTGCTATTAATTTTTGAAACCGCTATGGATTCTGGTGAAACTAACAAGTAACTTTTATAGGTTTCGTTGATCAGTTGTGCTTGTTGAAATTCATTCCAATATTTTTCAACCATCGGTTTAATTTTTAGCATCTTACTAATTTCTTGATCGAGTTGGGCATTTAAATCTTTTGCTTTAAGATTTAAAATAGACTCAATCACAGAGGCAATCGGAATTTTAATCAAGCCCAATTCGAGGTACGGTTTTTCTCGCCATTGAAAATTTGCTTCGGAACTTGTTTGAATATCCCAATTACTACCGATGGCTATTTTACTATTAATGGTTAAGTTTATTTTAAACGTAGCTTCTTTAGATTGATCTACGCCAACTGTTTGGTCAAACATGCTAAAAAAATCTTTTTTAAGTCTTCCTTTAACATAGATTTCTATCGGAGCAGTAAATGCAATTTTATCTCCAGATCCTGTAATTTTAAAATCCGCAAGTTTGGTTATTTTAACAATAAGATTGTCGTTGTTATTATTTTCGAAACTTTCGTCGTTATATAGTATGCCGCTAAATTGTTTATTGATATTGTTTTCTATTGCTATACAATTGATACTAATGGGTAAATTGATGCTAGATAAAGGGAGAGCGCTTTTTTTTGCTACTCCAACATCTGGCTTCAATGCGATTGTTTGCTGTGTGCCACAACTATAAAAAAACAGGGAAGTGCTAATTATTAAAAGAGATAGTGGCAGTTTATTCATAAAAGTCTATTTTTTGCTAAAATAACAAAAATGCCAAAACTTAACCTTAAAGGCTATTCCAATCATTTAGCATTTTTCTTTATATTTACTTTGAATATCAAAACCACCAATAATGAAAAATATCAAAATTTACAGCATAGTAGCATTAGCAATGTTATTCATTAATGTTAATGTTTCTGCTCAAACGGAAAGTGTTGTCACTTCATTCAATGGAAATGCAACGGAACATACAACTATCGACTTCAAAGCAATTGCACTAATCAATGCATACAACAAGTCTGCAGCAAAGCCCATTCAGTTTATAGGAAATAGAAAAGCGAGGCCAATTCCTGAAATGGATATCAATCGCACAGGCAAGACAGTTCATGTAGATCCGTTCGGGGTACAGAATGCTTTAGCGAACAAGTCTTCGGTTCCAAATCCTTCTCCGTCTCCAATTTCAAATTTTGCGGGTATCAGTGATAATAATGTTTCTATACCTCCAGATGTAAATGGCACTGTAGGCCTAACACATGTAATGACAACATTAAATACACAGGTGAGAATTTCAGATAGAAATGGGGCTACAATTAGCACTGTTTCTTTAGATGCATTTTGGGCTCCTGTTGGAAGCGCAACAGGTTGTTACGATCCAAAAGTATTATATGATCATGAAGCAAATAGATGGATGATGGTTTCATCTTGTAATGCACAAACTGCAAACTCAAGTACATTGTTAGCAATTTCGAATACAGGAGATCCTACCGCAGGTTGGCATTTATACAGAGTAGACGTAGACTCTACAAATAAAAAATGGGTTGATTATCCAAGTATTGGATTCAATGATAAATGGATTGTTGTTCAAATGAATTTATTTGCAATGCCGAATAACAGTGGAACCTCACATCAAATTTATGTATGGAACAAAGCAGATTTATATGCAGGTGGCACAGGTTTGTTTAAAAGATTTGAAATTACAAACGAAGCAACTGCGATTGCTTGCCCATCTATACATTACGATAGATCAATTGGCAAAATGTATACTTTCAGAGTATCATCAGGAAGTAGTGGAGGTAATGGAATTTTAGGAATGAGAACTATAACAGGCGCAGTTGGCTCAGAAGTTTTATCAAATGAAACCGTAATAACTACTCCAAACCCTTGGGCTAGTACGGGTAATAACAATACTAATTTTGCCCCGCAATTGGGTACGATTAAAACGATAGCAGCAAACGATCACCGCATGCGACAAGTTATTGTTAGAAATGGTAAAATTTATGCAGTTCATTGTGTGTATTTGCCTGCTACTGGCGCAACAAGAGCAAGCGTGCAATGGTGGCAATTCGATTCAACAGGAGCAGTAGTTCAAAGAAGTAGAATTGACGACCCAACAGGTAAAAAGTTTTATGCATTTCCTAGTATAGCAGTAAATAAAGCAAACGATGTATTAGTTGGTTATGCAAGTTTTTCTCCATTACAATACGCAAGTGGCGCATATTCTTTTAGAGCAGGAACAGATCCAATCAACACCATGCGTGATGAATATATTTTTAAAGGTGGAGAAAATATTTACTTCAAAGATTTTGGTGGAACTAGAAATCGTTGGGGAGATTATACCAATACGGTTGTAGACCCTGCAAATGATTCTACTTTTTGGACTATTCAAGAATACGCTGGATATACATCAAACACATGGGCTACCTGGTGGGCGCAAATTAAACCAAATGCATTAACTGCAGATTTTACAGCTGACAAAAAAGTAATTTGTGCAGGCGAAACAATTAATTTCACTAACACTTCTAATTTCACTGGTAGTAATATCAGTTGGACATTTGCAGGTGGAACGCCGGCAACATCTACAGCTGCAAATCCTACCGTTACATACGCTACAAATGGAAGATTTAAAGTTACTTTAACTATTGATGGAAAAGTGCAAGACAAGGATGGTTATGTTATTGTAAATGCTTTGCCAAAAACAACAGGTATAGTAAGCGGAAATAATCTATGTGCAGGCAAAACAGTAACCATTACTGCATCTCAGGCTTCGGCTACTTATGCATGGAATACTGGCGCAACTTCTAGAAGCATTACAGTAAACACTTCTGGCGATTATTACTGTAATATTTTAGCATCAAATGGTTTGTGTACAGCTACAACAGATACTTTTAAAATTAGATTTAAACCTTTGCCAGTTGTTACGCTAGATAGTTTAATGCCAGTAAATCCAAGTGGAAGACCAGTAGCATTATATGGAGGTTCTCCTGCAGGTGGTGTTTATTCTGGAACTGGTGTAAGCAATGGTATTTTTGATCCAGCAGTAAGTGGAGTAGGTATTTTTAATATTACTTATACCTATACAGATACCGCAGGTTGTGTAAATGCTGCAACTAGAACACTTGAAGTTACAGCACTAGCAGGTATAAGTGTAAATGTTAAAGAGTTTAAAATAACACCAAATCCAAGTTCAGGAATTCTAAATGTGTTTTTGTTGACAGAGTCACCTAGCGCATTAAAAATTAAAGTATTGGACCAATTAGGCAAAGTGGTTTTTGAATTAGACAGAAACGAAAACTTAAGTGTTCATAAAGAGCAATTGGATTTAACACATCTTGCAAAAGGAGTTTATGTTATCCAAGCAACATCAGGAGACAAAACAAATTCAAGCAAGTTTGTTATCAAATAAATTTAATAATATGCAAAGCCCGAGCAGAAATGTTCGGGCTTTTTTTTTGATTAAAATTTAACAAATGGGCTGCTTAAAACCGCTTCTTCTGTTACAATTTTTAGCAAGTAATATCCAGTGGATAAATCTGCTAAATAAATATTTTCAGAAAGACTAAAGTTTCCGTTGTATGCCAAAGATTTTAGTAGGGTACCTTGTGAAGTGTAAATTTTAATTTCTTTTAAGGCCACTGCTTTTGAGAAAACCATTTGGAGGTTTTCCTTTGCAGGGTTAGGTTTCAAAGCGATTGTGATTTTTCCTAAATTTCCTGCATCTGCAATATTAGAAACTTTTGATTTAGCTAATAACCATCGGTTGGGGTCAAAATTTAATTGATTGGGAGTGAAGTTTAAATCTAAAATAAAATCTTGCCCAGAAAATTGATGATTGACTTTTAAAAGGGTGTCTTGGTTTCCATCGCTTAACTCAAGTTCAATTGGCATATCAAAAAAAGGAACACTTGGATCGCTCGTTTTTTGTTTTATAGTTACAATCACTTGATGATTTGATTCGTTTCTCCAAAGTACTTCATAGTTAGGATAACCTTCTCCTTCAAACCAGTTCTTGAAAAAGCTATTCAAATTCAAGCCAGATACATCCTCTAAATGATTTTGTAATTGTTGTGTATTTGCAAAATGATGTTGCAGCTTTTGGTCTGTTAAATAATTTCTTAAACCTAGAAAAAAGAGCGAGTCTCCCATCATTCCTCTAAGCATATGCAATAGATAAGAACCTTTTTTATAAGAAAGTCGCTCGTCAAATATGCGAGACACATTGTTGGTGTCTAGCACTTTTACCGCTCCATCCGTTTGGTCGGTAACATAACTAATTGTACTAGTTTTAAAAAGGTTCCATTGCGCCGGATCCACTCCAAAATCGTTAGCTAAAGCAGCAAAGTAGGTGGCAAAGCCTTCGTTGAGCCAAATATCACTCCAGCTTCCACAAGTAACCATATCGCCAAACCATTGATGGGCAAGTTCATGTGCAATTAACCCTCTGTTAAAGTTGCCCATAAAACTCATAGTCTGGTGTTCCATGCCACCAGAAAAACCACATTGAGCATGCCCATATTTTTCTTTGGCAAATGGATAAGGACCTACTAAACTTTCATATAATTTTAAAATTGGAACAACTGCTTTGGTTTGAATTTTTGCATTTACTAAATTCTGCGGATACACATAATTTAAAATTGGCAGCGGTCCGTTTATTAGCAGCGCAGTATCGGTATATTGTTCGTAATTACTTACCGCAAATGCTACCAAATAACTTACAATAGGGTAGCGATGTTTCCAATGATGAATGTAATCGTTGTTGCTAGAATCTGTGCGAATTAATATTCCATTGGCTGCCGCTAAATACGGTTTAGGGTTACGAATAAAAATATCAATTGAATCAATCTTGTCAGTCAAGTTTAACTTAGAGGGCCACCACTCTAAAGATCCAAAAGGCTCTGAAAGCGTCCAAATGATTGGGCCGTAGCCATGGTTGCTTTGCGTAAATGCGCCAAAACCTGATTTAGAAGGTGCGCCTTGATAATGAATAGCAATGGAATCTTTTTGTCCATTTTTAATTTCACTTGGCAAAAAAATAATTAATTGGTTGAAATAGTTGTGTGAAAAATGGATGCTATCGTTATGGTAAATAACTGCGTCAACTTTTAATTTTTTTGATAATGAAAATTGAATGGTATTGGTGTTTTCAATTGCTTCAAAATGGTAATTAATTGCTCCTTTAATATAATTAACAGCAGGGTCTACAGACCAGTGCGCATTCAAATATTTTAGATCAATATGACTAGAGTCTATTGACGAAATATAATTGTTAGATAATTTATTTTCTTGTGCAATTACTGTGAAATATTGCAAAGCAATTAAAGAAAGAAGTAATATTCTTTTAAGCATGTAAAGTAATCCTAAAGGTACTCCCTTTGCCTACAACAGATTCTTTTACGACAATTTGTCCATTGTGGTAATTCTCAATAATTCGCCTAACGAGCGAAAGCCCAAGCCCCCAGCCTCTTTTGCGAGTGGTATAGCCAGGCTCAAATACCGTTTCAAACTTTGACTTTGGAATTCCAGCTCCTGTATCTGAAATATCAATAAAGACTTTATTTTTCTGTTGGGTAATGTTCAATTTTATAGCGCCTTGAATTCCAATCGCGTTGATGGCATTGTTACACAAATTTTCTATTACCCAATCGAAAAGTGAATGGTTGATTTGTGCTGTTGCGTTTCTATCTCCAGCAATTTCAATGCTGATTTTCTCACTAGTTCTTTTCCTAATGTAAGCAACATTTCTTTCCAAAGTATCATAAACATTCTCAGGTTTCAATACAGGAACTGAACCTATTTTAGAAAATCGGTCGGCAACAATTTCAAGTTTTTTGATATCGTTTTCCATCTCATCAACAATACTGAGATCTTGTGAAGAAACCTTATTTTTCAAATGTTCAATCCAAGCAAGAAGAGAAGAAATTGGCGTCCCAAGCTGATGTGCGGTCTCTTTAGCAAGCCCAACCCATACGCGGTTTTGCTCCGATTTTCTACTGGCGCTAAACGCAAGATAAGACACAAAAAGAAACACCGCAATTATGGCTAATTGAAAATACGGATAAATTTTCAACTGCATTAAAATAGACGAATCTTTGTAATAAATAAACTGCTTTTCTCCAGGAATTACTTCATAAATAATTGGTTCATGTTGTTCCTTCATAATGGCCAATTGTTCCTGAAAATATTTCGGATCATAAAATTTATTTGGTTCATTATTTGCATCAAAAGTTTTAGTAGAGTCTAAACCCCTGCTATGCAAAACCACATCATTAGAATCTGCAATAATGGTTGCCATGTCATTATTGTTAATGATGTTTTCAAAAAGAAATACAATGAATTCTCCGTCGGTCGCTTTAATGAGTTGCTTAGTTGCTTCAATTCGCAGTTCGATTTTCTGCTTTTCTTCAACTTGTAATTTGCTAACTAAAATGTTCGTATAGATTAAAGAAGAAAGCCCAATAATTGCTGCAAAAATGAGCAACATTATTTTTTTATTCTTTTTTTTGGTTTCTGGGCTATTCATTGAACGAAAATACTAATTAATCGTCGTTCGATGTAAATTTTAAAGAAATCGCCATTAAAGCCAATTTGGGACTCAAAATTGCCCTAAAAGCTATCTTTAGCGTGCAAATTGCTTATATTTGTAAGCTTATGGAAAGAAAAGTTCGCGTTCGATTTGCGCCTAGTCCAACTGGCCCATTACACATGGGTGGAGTTCGTACTGCGCTTTATAATTATTTGTTTGCAAAAAAACACGGTGGTGACATGTTACTTCGAATCGAAGACACCGATCAAACCAGGTATGTGCCAGGTGCTGAAAATTACATCATTGAATCTTTAGCTTGGTGCGGAATTACTTTTGATGAAGGTGTGCATGTTGGTGGTCCACACGCGCCATATCGTCAATCTGAAAGAAAAGAAATGTATAAGCAATATGCTTTACAATTAGTTGATGCGGGTCATGCATATTATGCATTTGACACCATGGAAGAATTGGAAGCCATGCGCGAAAATTTGAAGGCTGCAAATGTAGCGTCTCCACAATATAATTACATCACACGTGAAGGAATGAAAAATTCACTCACTTTGCCTAGCGATGAAGTAGCGCGCAGGTTAGCAGCCGGCGATGCTTATGTAATTAGAATGAAAATTCCTCGCAAAGAAGAAGTGCGAGTAGTAGATTTAATTAGGGGAAATGTATTGGTGCAAACATCACAAATGGACGACAAAGTATTGTTCAAATCTGATGGTATGCCAACCTATCATTTAGCCAATGTGGTAGATGATTATTTAATGAAAATTACACATGTAATTAGGGGTGAGGAGTGGTTACCATCTGCACCATTACATGTATTGCTATATCGATATTTAGGATGGGAAGAAGTAATGCCGCAGTTTGCGCATTTACCCTTATTGCTCAAGCCAGATGGAAATGGAAAATTAAGTAAACGTGATGGAGACCGATTAGGATTCCCTGTTTTTCCTTTACAATGGAAAGACCCATTTACAGAAGAAATAAGTTCTGGTTACAGAGAAAACGGATACATTCCAGAGGCATTCATTAATATGCTTGCTTTATTAGGTTGGAATCCAGGAACTACGCAAGAAATCTTTAGTATGACTGAATTAGTAGAAACTTTCAGCATTGAAAGAATTTCTAAATCAGGCGCTAAATTTGATGCAGCAAAAACCAAATGGTTTAACCAACAATACCTTCGTCAAACACCTAGCGCTATTTTAGCTAAAACTTTTGCTGAAGAAATAAAAGCAAAAGGTTTTGATTTTGACGAAAGCTACATTCAAGCCGTTTGCGAATTAATAAAAGAGAAAGCACAATTTCAAAATGAATTTTGGTCACTTTCTAGTTATTTCTTCGAAGAGCCTAGCGCATTTGATCAAGATTTAGTGAAGAAGAAATGGAAAGATGCGGTGCCAGCATTTATGGAATCATTGTTAATAGATTTACAAAATACAAATAGTTTTGATGCAATAGATTTAGAAGCAACATTCAAAGCTTGTGCAGAAAAAAATGGAATTGGCGCAGGCTCTGTAATGCAAATTTTCAGAATAGCAATATCTGGCCAAGCTGCCGGCCCTGCTATATTTGAGCTAACTGCATTAATAGGAAAAGATAAAATTACCAATAGATTAAAATTGGCCATCGATCAATTTAACGCAATTGTATAATTATATTCAACTAATCAAAAACCATGAAAAGACCGATTAGAGTATTAGTAGCAAAATGTGGATTAGATGGGCATGATAGAGGTGCAAAAATTATCGCTACTTCTTTGCGTGATGCAGGGATGGAAGTGATTTATACTGGATTAAGACAAACACCAGAAATGATTGTCAACGCTGCATTGCAAGAAGATGTTGACGCAATTGGAGTAAGTATTTTAAGTGGCGCACATTTAACCGTATTCCCTAAAATTATCAATTTGATGAAAGAAAAAGGAATGAACGATGTGTTGCTTACTGGCGGTGGAATTATTCCAGAGCCAGACATGGAGCAATTGGCTCAAATGGGCGTAGGTCAATTGTTTGCGCCTGGCACGTCAACTGCAAATATTGTAACATATATCACAGAGTGGGTTGCAGCAAATAGAAATTTCTAATGAAAAAAATCTTATACCTTATTTTTATATTATTTGCATTTAATGCAAATGCGCAAATAACCAAAACCGGGTATAAAATATATCAATGGGGTTCGAGTAAAAAGTCTATTCCAATATTGGCAAGGTGTAGTCAAACAAATGCAGGGGACAAATTTAGTAATTGTGAAATCAACAACAAGGATTCGATTTTTTATGGAAACTTTCATTATGATTATTGCAACTTCAGATTTTACCAAGAAGAGTTAGTGGAAGTGCATTTTGATTTAAGGTTTAGAGAACTAGGTTCCGTAATTGCAAAACTGAGCACCGATTTTGGTGAACCTAAAATTTTAGAAAACGCAACCACACATGCCGACACGTTGACCACAACTTTAGGATACGAATGGTTGTTAGGTGACACCCGTTTATTGATTATCAACAAAGGCGCAACTAGCCCTGTTTGGTGCATTCTAACCTCGCAGTCATTTAAAAAAGCTTACAGAAAAAAAGTAATAGATATTGAAAAAATAATCTTCAACTAATGCCATACGAAAACATTTTAACCGAAAACAAGAATGCAACATTGCACATTACTATTAATCGTGCAAGCAAATTAAACGCATTAAATAAAGCAACGTTATCAGAATTAAATGCAGCGTTCAAAGCTGCTTTTGCAGACGACGATGTACGTGCAATTATTTTAACTGGTGATGGATCAAAAGCATTTGTTGCTGGAGCAGATATTTCAGAGTTTGCAGATTTTTCTGTTGCGCAAGGTGCGGCGTTGAGTAGTGAAGGACATTCAACTGTTTTTGATTTAATAGAAAATAGCCCTAAACCAGTTATTGCCGCCATTAATGGTTTTGCCTTAGGTGGTGGTTTAGAATTAGCCATGGCTTGTCATATCAGGGTTGCATCTGAAACTGCAAAAATGGGTTTGCCAGAAGTTGGACTAGGCGTAATACCTGGTTACGGTGGAACACAGCGATTGCCTCAATTGGTAGGTAAAGGTAGAGCGATGGAAATGATTGTTACCGCAGATGTTATTAACGCTGCAGAAGCATACAGAATTGGTTTAGTTAATCATGTTGTACCGGCAGAAGAATTAATTACAAAATGCGAAGAAATTATTTCAAAGGTGATTACTAAATCACCTGTTGCAATTAGTTATGCAATTCAATCTGTTAATGCTGGTTTTGTTGCAGGTGCAAATGGTTACGCTGCGGAGATCGAAAATTTTGGAGCCTGCTTTGGCACTAAAGATTTTAAAGAGGGAACAACTTCATTTTTAGAAAAAAGAAAAGCGAATTTTTCTGGCAATTAATTTTTGCTCAAAAAATCTGCATACGCTAATCGAATTCCGTCTGCCAATGCTGTTTGGTATTTCCAGCCTAATGCGCTCAGTTTGCTTACATCCATTAGCTTTCTAGGTGTGCCATCTGGCTTGCTACTATCAAAAACAATCTCGCCTTCAAATCCGATTATTTCTTTAATTAAAAGCGCTAAGTCTTTAATGCTAATGTCATGTCCAACGCCAACATTTAAAAAACCTGCTTCGTTGTAATTTTGCATTAAGAAATAACAAGCATCTGCTAAATCGTCGGCAAACAAAAACTCTCTAAGCGGAGTGCCAGTGCCCCAAATTTCCACATGGGCAGAATGATTTAATTTTGCTTCATGAAATTTTCTAATTAAAGCAGGCAGTACGTGAGAATTTTGTGGGTGATAATTATCGTTATAGCCATATAAATTTGTTGGCATCACAGAAATAAAATTACAACCATATTGACTTCTATACGCTTCACACATTTTAATACCTGCAATTTTTGCTATTGCATATGGCTCGTTAGTTTGTTCTAATAAGCCAGTCAATAAACTTTCTTCTTGCAATGGTTGTGGCGCTAGTTTAGGATATATACAAGAAGAGCCTAAGAACATCAACTTTTTTACTTGATGTAAATATGCCGAATGAATGATGTTGTTTTGGATTGCTAAATTTTCATATAAAAAATCTGCACGATAGGTGTTATTGGCAACAATTCCGCCCACTTTGGCTGCTGCAAGAAATACGTATTCAGGTTTTTCTAAATTAAAAAAAGACTCAACCGCAGCTTGATTTCTTAAATCCAATTCTGAAGAGCTTTTGAATATCAAATTGCTATAACCTTCTTTTGTTAATTTTCTTAGTATAGCAGAACCAACCATTCCCCTATGTCCTGCAATATATATTTTAGCGTCTTTGTTCATGTATGCTCTTTTTCAATATGATGCCCAAAAATACATTTATCTTCTCAGAAATTATAACCTTTTAAACCCAACTTTATAAAACGCATTTTTTTTATAACCTTTGCTTAAATAACATTCAAATTGGGAAAAGATAAACTAAAACGCTTCAAAGAAATTGCAGAATTTGCGAATGTATTTGAGCTAGAGCCTATACATAAAGGAGCTTGGGCAAAAAACTATTTTAAGAACGACCATCCAATTGTATTGGAATTAGGCTGCGGCAGAGGAGAGTACACCGTTAATTTAGCGGAGCAATATCCTTCAAAGAATTTTATTGGAATTGATATTAAAGGGGCCAGAATATGGAGAGGTGCTAAAACAGCTATAGAAAACAAAATGCAGAATGTAGCATTTTTGCGAATTGAAATCGAAAGCATTTTAGCTCATTTTGATCCAGCAGAAATTGCAGAAATTTGGATTACATTTCCAGATCCGCAACCACAAATTAGCAGAGAAAGAAAGCGACTAACATCGAATCGTTTTTTAGCATATTATCAAACAATATTGCAACCCAACGGCATTGTTCATTTGAAAACGGACAGTGATGCTTTGTATGAATACACCAAAGAACTATTGCAATCACAGCCCATTAAAGTTATTGCAGACACATCCGATTTATATCAAGATGAAATACTTGATGACTTATTGCGCATTCAAACAACCTACGAAAAAAAATACCTTGCCTTGGGAAAAAATATTAATTACTTAAAGTTTTCATTTGATGAAAGCGGATCTTAATTTTTTCGAAAGCGTATATGCTGTTGTGCGTCAAATTCCAAAAGGGAGGGTTACTTCTTATGGAGCCATTGCAAATTATTTAAGTGTAAAGCAAGCATCTAGAATGGTAGGTTGGGCAATGAATGCATCTCACGAATTGCTTGATGTGCCTGCACATCGGGTAGTCAATAGAAACGGGCTATTAACAGGCAAGCATCATTTCCCTGGGGAAAACTTAATGGAAGAAATGTTAAGATCTGAAGGGCATCAAATCATCAACGACCAAATAGTGAATTTCAAAAACGTTTTTTGGGATCCAACTCAAGAATTACTTTCATAGCAATGGCAATCCACTAAGTGGTCGTTTACCATTCCTGTTGCTTGCATGTGAGCATAACAAATTGTGGTGCCAAAAAATTTAAATCCTCTTTTCTTTAAATCTTTACTTATTGCATCCGATTCGGGACTGCTTGCAGGAATGTCTTTGAGCGCTTTTCTTTTATTGACTATTCGTTTTTGATTGGGCATGAAACTGTACAGGTAAGTATCAAAACTTCCAAATTCTTTTTGAATGGCTAAAAATATTTGCGCGTTACTAATTGCCGATTTTATTTTTAGTCTATTGCGCACAATTCCTTCGAATTGCATCAACTCTTCTACTTTTTTCTCGTCAAACTTTGCAATTTTTTTTGCGTCAAAATTGGCAAATGCTTTTCGGTAACCTGCTCTTTTTCGAAGCACAGTGATCCAGCTTAATCCAGCTTGTGCACTTTCCAATATCAAGAATTCAAATAACACATTATCGTCGTGGCATTCTTTTCCCCATTCTTGGTCATGGTATTCTATGTATATAGGGTCCGATAAACACCAGTCACATCGCTTCTTCATTTTATAATTCGTTCAATTCGTCCCAATACTCAACCGCTCTTCTAAAATGAGGAATTACAATACTGCCGCCAACTAAATTTGCAATCATAAAAATTTCCCAAATTTCTGCGCTGCTTACGCCTTCTTCTTTGCATTTACCCAAATGATATTTAATACAATCGTCGCATCTCAATACCATCGAGGAAACTAAACCAAGCATTTCTTTGGTTTTGACAGGAAGCGCTCCTGCAGCATAACTGGTGGTATCTAAATTGAAAAATCGATTAATATTTAAGTTTTTTTCATCTAGAATTCGCGTATTCATTTTTTCACGATACGCATTGAATTCGGCTGTTAATTTTCCCATGCCTAAAATTAACGATTATCCGCTAATATTTTTCAATATCCATTCATAATTGTCCTATAAATATGAAGATTATTATAACTTTGGAATAAGCTTATGCAAGAGAAGAAATTATACCTATTAGATGGAATGGCGTTGATATATCGCGCACATTTTGCCTTGAGTAAATCTCCTAGATTTACATCCAATGGCCTTAATACCTCGGCTGTATTTGGTTTTGCCAATACACTTTTGGAATTATTAAGAAGAGAAAAGCCAAGTCATATTGCAGTGGTTTTTGATACTGCTGCACCAACCGAGCGACATACAGATTTTGAAGATTACAAAGCGCATCGCGAGGCCATGCCAGAAGATTTATCTGCAGCCATTCCTTATGTATTTCAATTAATTGAAGGCTTTAAAATTCCTGTTATTACCAAAGATGGATTCGAAGCAGATGATATTATTGGAACACTAGCAAAAAAAGCAGAAAAAGAAGGATATGCTGTTTATTGCATGACACCTGATAAAGATTTTGCGCAATTGGTTTCAGAAAATATTTTTATCTATAAGCCAGCCAGAATGGGTAATGATGTCGAAATAATGGGCGTGCCAGAAGTGTTGAAGAAATGGGAGATTGAGCATGTACATCAAGTAATAGACATCTTAGGATTATGGGGAGATGCAGTTGATAACATTCCGGGCATACCTGGTATTGGCGAAAAAACGGCTAAGGATTTAATTCGTCGCTATGGTTCGATGGAAAACATTTTTGCCAATGCACATGAATTAAAAGGAAAGCAAAAAGAAAATGTAGAAAATTTTCAAGAGCAAGGTTTGATGTCTAAAAAATTGGCAACTATTATTTTAGATGTACCGGTAGAATTAGACGAAGCCGCTTTGTTATTGGAAGCGCCTGATAGAAATTTATTAGAACCTTTATTTGCCGAACTTGAATTTAAAACTTTAGGTCGTCGTGTTTTTGGCGAAGATTTTAAAATTACAGAAACAGTAAAAAGCAATCCAACTGCACAAATGGATTTGTTTGGCAGCCCTAAAGCAGCCGCATACCAAGCAGAAGAGCCAGCAGAGGAGTTGGAATTGATCAATTTCAAAACCATTCAAGATACTCCTCATGTTTATCATTTAGTTGACAGTGAAGTTGCAAGAGCGGAACTAATTAAGCAATTAAATTTGCAAAAGTTTTTCTGTTTCGATACAGAATCTACTTCAGCAGATGCAAACCTTGCTGAAATTGTTGGACTTTCTTTTGCATTTCAAAAAGGGGAAGCATATTATGTTCCACTTCCAGCTAATAGCGCTGAAGCAAAATTAATCTTAAATGAATTCGCAGCAGTTTTAGCTAATGAAGCGATTATAAAAATTGGACAAAATATTAAATATGATATTTTGTTATTGAAGTGGTATGATATTAAGGTGAAAGGTGAATTGTTCGATACCATGTTAGCTCATTACCTTATTGATGCGGATGCGAGACATGGTATGGATGTATTGGCTGAAAATTATTTACAATATAGCCCTGTTTCTATTACAGAGTTGATTGGAAAAAAAGGCAAAAGCCAAGGAACCATGCGTGACGTAGCGGTTGATGTGGTAAAAGAATATGCTTCGGAAGATGCAGACATTACTTTGCAATTGAAAGAAGTTTTTGAGCCCATGCTCATCAACACCAATGCAATTGATTTGGCTAAAGCAGTTGAAAACCCATTGGTATATGTATTAGCAGAAATGGAATTTGAAGGTGTTAAAATTGATCCGACAGTATTAGCCCAACTTTCCAAAGAACTAGCAGTAGATATTGAAAAAGCAGAAAAAGAAATTTTCGAATTAGCTGGCGTGAAATTCAATATTGCATCACCTAAACAATTAGGCGAAGTTTTATTTGATAAACTGCAATTAGATCCAAAAGCAAAGAAAACAAAAACAGGGCAGTACCAAACGGGTGAAGATATTTTATCATTATTAGCGCCAAAGCACGACATCGTACAACATATTTTAAGTTTCAGAACTTTGCAAAAATTAAAATCTACTTACGTAGATGCATTGCCTGAAATGATAAATCCGAAAACTGGAAGGGTTCATACCTCCTATAATCAAGCTGTTGCAGCCACAGGTCGTTTAAGTTCAAACAATCCAAACTTGCAAAATATTCCTATTAAAACAGCTAGAGGAAGAGAAGTGCGCAAAGCGTTTATCGCAAAAGACAGTCAGCATGTGATCATCTCTGCCGATTATTCTCAAATTGAATTAAGAGTAATTGCAGAAATGGCGAAAGAAGAAAATATGTTGAAAGCATTTCAAAACGGCTTAGACATTCACACTGCAACAGCTGCAAATATTTATGGTGTTACAATTGAAGAAGTAACAGCAGAGCAAAGAAGAAATGCAAAGGCCGTAAATTTTGGAATCATCTACGGGCAATCCGCATTTGGATTATCCCAGAATTTAAATATTCCTAGAAAAGAAGCTGCAGAAATTATCGAACAATATTTTATTCAATTCCCTAGAATTAAAAATTACATGGCACAAACCATAGATTTTGCTAGAGAATATGGTTATGTAGAAACAATCATGAAACGCAGAAGATATTTGCGAGATATTAATTCTGCGAATGCAACCGTTAGGGGTTTTGCTGAACGAAATGCAATAAATGCACCTATACAGGGGTCTGCAGCCGATATGATCAAAATGGCCATGATACAAATTCATGCAGCTATTAAAGCGCAAGGCTTACAAGCTAAAATGACCATGCAGGTGCATGACGAATTGGTTTTTGAAGTGCCATTGCACGAAGTAGACCAAATGAAAGCAATCATTGAAGATAAAATGAAAAATGCGATTCCTTTAAATGTGCCTATTTTAGTTGAAATTGGTGTTGGAGAAAATTGGCTAGCTGCACATTAGTATTATTTTTATATTTGTATATGTTTCAGGAAATAATTGTCGCAATATTATTAATAGCAGCTTGCTTTTATTTAGGTAATATGGTTTATCGCAATTTTACTTCGAAGAGTAAGTGTGCGGGAAATTGTAACTGTGGCGTTGATCAACTAGAAAATAAAATTTAAATGTTGCATTCTGAACTAATTTCTAGTTTACAAAATCCAAAGATTAAACATATTAGTCGCCTAATCGAGAAATCTTCTGAGCGCAAGTCTGAAGGCTTAATTGTGGTGGAAGGCAAACGCGAAATTGCTTTAGCCTTAAGTGCAGGTCATGAAATTGCCGCTTTGTATTTTTGCGAGGAAATTGCTGGTCGCATTGAAAACTTTCCTGCTGAAAATATTTATCCAGTTACGAAAGAAGTCTTTGCTAAAATTGCATATCGCGAAAACTCCGATGGTTTGTTGGCCTTAATCAAACCTGTTTTTTTATCCTTAGAAGAATTACAATTAACAGAGCACCCTTTATTGTTAGTATTAGAAGCAGTAGAAAAACCAGGTAATTTAGGTGCGGTTTTAAGAACAGCAGATGCAGCAAAAGTGGATGCATTAATTGTTTGTGATTTAAAAACAGATCTCTTTAATCCGAATGTTATACGTTCAAGTGTAGGTTGTGTTTTTACAGTGCCTGTTGTAATTTGTAGTTCTGAAGAATTATACCATTGGCTGCAAAATCAAAAAATTACAGCCTATGCAGCTGCTTTAACTGCAAAAGACGATTACCATCATATTGACTTCAAAAAATCTTCAGCAATTATTTTAGGAACAGAAGCAACAGGGCTCAGCGACTATTGGCTTAAGCATGCTTTGCAAATTAAAATTCCAATGCTTGGTAAAATAGATTCGCTTAATGTATCCAATGCTGCTGCTATTTTAACTTTTGAAGCAAAAAGGCAACGAGGGTTTAAATAGTTTTTTCTAGTAAAACCACCGCATAAGCAACTACACCTTCTGCCCTTCCTATAAATCCCATTTGTTCGTTTGTGGTAGCTTTAATAGAAATATCTTCTTCTGAAATTCCAATTGCTGTTGCAATATTTTTTTTCATTTCAGGTATATGAGGATTAATTTTTGGTGCTTCTAAACAAATCATACAATCAATATTGCCAATTGCAAAATCCTTTTCTTTGATCAGTTTAATTACTTCTTGCAATAAGATGAGACTTGAAATTCCTTTCCATTTTTCATCTGTATTTGAAAAATGAAATCCGATGTCTCTCAAATTAGCAGCACCTAAAATAGCATCACAGATGGCGTGTAATAACACGTCAGCGTCTGAATGCCCGTAAGCACCTCTATCGTGCTCAAGGCTTACGCCACCCATCACAAATGGATGTCCAATTTTTAATTGGTGAACATCAAAGCCAAATCCTATTTTAATTTTCATTTAGTTTGGCGTCTTCAAAGTTAAATGTAAGCGAGAATCTTAAAGTGTTCTCTAATGGGTTTTGTTGTTTAGTTGGAATTAAGTATGAAAGATCAATTCCAAAAACATTGTATTTAATACCTGCACCAATTGTAAAATATTGTCTGTCACCTTTGGTGGGATGCTCATAAAAATAGCCAGCGCGTAAGGCAAATTGTTTATCGTACCAATACTCAAATCCTGCCGAATAATAGATCTCTCTAAATTCTTCTTTCATGCCTCCGGGAGCGTCAGTGAAAGATTGCATAATTCCTGTTGGCACAGAAACATTGGGATCTTTACCTGCAATTATTTTACGAGTACCATCTAAATTATAAATTGGATTATTTAAACTATCGTATGCATAAATAGGAGGAGTAGGTACCAATAATTTATTCGCTTCTACGAATGCTGAGATTTCATTATAGTCATCTAATTTCATCTTTCCACCAACTCCAATCTTTAAATTGGTTGGAATAAAAAATCGATCAGTTGAATTGGTGTAATTCATTTTTGCGCCTACGTTTGAAACCATCGCGCCAAATGTAAATGTTGTTCTTTTCCCATCAACTATTAAATCTGGATTTTGATAAAAAGTAGAAACGTCTACGGCCACACTTCTTCCTGGCATAATATCTTGGCCAGATGCAGCTAGTTGTCCTTGTGCTAAATCAGAATTAATAAATCGAAAAGCAGTTCCTACTCCGAGTCTTTCCGAAAGTTTTCTGGTGTATGATAAATCTAATGCAAATTCATTCGGGTTCCCTTGTCCTGTTACATTTCCAGCGTTGTCAGTAAAAGTAATATCTCCCAAAGAAAAATACCTTAACGAAGCGCCAAATACTTGTTTGTTATCAAGTTTGTAATAGCCAGATAAATATGCCAAGTTAATATCTGGAACTAATTTTTGTAACCATGGTGTGTAAGAAAGTCCAATGGCATATTTTCTATCAATGAATGCTAACTTAGACGGGTTCCAATGATTAGCATTAACGTCAGCGCTAGTCGCTACTCCACCATCGCCCATGGCGCCTGCTCTTGAGTCTGGGCCAATTAATAAAAATGGAACCGCAGTGGTTATGGCATTTACCGCATCACCATTCCCATTTAAGTTTTGCGTGCTAATTTGCGCTGATACATTTTTTATTGATCCGCAAAAAAACGCAGCCGTTAAAATAATTTTACCAATATTTTTTGAACCTAACTTATTTAATTTCATTGACTATAATTTATAATGCGATTGCCTGCAATTCCAAAGATAGAAAAATAAGGCAAAAGCTTAATTTAACAATACTAGCTTTTCGGTTTTTTCGGCCGATTGACCATTTGGCAAACGTATTTTTAATCGGTAAACATATACGCCCCTACCAATTTTATCACCAAAATCATCTTTTCCATCCCAAATTATACCTGTAACCCTTGCGCCACTTCCATTTGTAGTTTGGTTGATGGTTTTAACAAGTTTACCCGCAACGGTAAAAATTTGAACGTGAACTTGCAAATTAGCGCTTCCACCATTGTGCTCAAATTGAAAATCTGTTTGTGTGGTGAATGGATTTGGGTAATTTAAAACATGTTGCAATTGAAGTCCTTCAGAAGACACTACAGTGAATGTGGTATTGTTTTCAGAAGAGTTATTGAAAACATCCCAAGCTTTTACTTTTAAAGTGTAATTTCCAGCGGACAGCTTATTGAATGGATAATTTATTTCTCCTTCTTGATAGCTATCTAATTTTGATTCATAATATTGGTTTAAATCGATGCTTTCTGTTTTTCCATCTTTCGTTAGACTAGCAGTTAAATTATGGCCAATTCCATTGCCTACCGTATTGATCCCATTGTCGTCTTTTAGTTTAACAATTAGTTTTGGATTTTCATTGGTAATACCGCCCATTACAAAGTTTTCAGAATTCAAAAACACTTTTAATTCTGGTCCAACTTTGTCGCTATTGCTTGAATTAGAAGAGCCGCCAATTATAACACTATCAAAAGAGCCGCTCGCTTCTTGAGCGCCTGCTTGTGCATAGAAGCTAAGCCTTCCAGCGCCTGCCAAGTAAGAAATATCTTTAGGAACAACAAAGTTAAAATCAAATGCACCGTTCGTAATGCTTACTTTCCCTTTGTAAATAATATTTTTTTGAATATCGAAATTTTGCACTTTACTACCATTGGTTCCCACATCTTGACCAAGTGTCTTCAAAGTAGTTTTTTTATCAAAAATACTTGGGTATAAAATGCCATTCACATTTGACATTTTACTTCCATTTTCATCAACTATATACCCTTTAATATTTACTAAACTTTGTGCTTTTAAAGTATCAAGGTTTTTTCCGCTGATTAATTTTTCATTAATTTTTTCTGTTATAATTTTATATTGTGGAGTAGCAAACGGCAAAGATGGATCGCCCAATAAAGAAAAATTTCTTTGGTTAATGGTTAAACCCAAACCGTTTAGGTTTTTGCTTTTTCTAAATAAGTCACCTAGTGTATTATTGCTTCCAATATTTGTAGAATCGAAAAGTGCTTTGATAAAACTTTGGTTAATGGCTTCGTTTTCATTTGCAAATACTACTCGAGTTGTAGTAAACATAGCAATTGCGCCGCCATCAGCATTTAATAAACATTGCTCGCCTGCCGATTGGAAAGCTGGGTCGTCCCATCTGCTTACTGAACAAGTAGCTGTAAAAAGTAATGGCATACTTGATTTGTTTTTCCAAGAGTGAATATCATCAAGGGTGACAACCTTTTCGTGAGCAAGCCCAACTTCGCCACCATGCCCTATGTAATTTATTACCAATGCACCAGAAGCCATTGCTTGATTGATGGCATTGTTTACTTCTGGGTACCTGCTTCCTGCCGGCGTACTTATTTGAGGGTAAGCGTCTAAATATATTTTGTCGACATTGATATTTTTAGTCAACTGTTTGATGGTTCTAAAATGATTCTCCGCATGGTTCAAATGCAAATTGCCATCTTGATCGTCGGCTACTAATACGTATTTATTTTTCCAATCACCCTTAAGCTCGTTGTATAGAAGTAGCTTATCTACCATTTGTTTTGCTTCTAATGCAGATTGAATGGGCATTCTACCAACAGCCACATCTAATGCTGATGCGCCAAATACCGGATTGCCATTATAATCGAAATCGCCTTCTGATGCATCTAGCAGTCCAAAAAAATCATCACTTACATATGATCCAAAAGGAGAATGTGAATTTCTACTTTCGAAAGTTGTAAGGTAGTTAGTATTATTTTTCACAAAACCAATATTATCATACGAGCCATCGCCAAAAAACAATAAGTACTTCGGCATGTTAGCTGTATTACTGCCAGCCCTATCATAAAACATTTTTACAAAATCTCTTATTGCCGATGCATCTTTGCTACCTGAGCTAAACTCGTTGAAAATTTTATCTTCGGTAATTACTAATACTTTTAAGTTACTCTTTGATCTTCTGAATTCGGCTAATCTTTCTGCTTCTGAAACAAAATCGGGCGCAGAAACAATAATAAAATCAACAAAGTCAAGTCCGTGCAAGTCTTGATTTTCAACATTTCCAACAATTTCTGGCTTTGGGAAATCTGTACCGCTAAAAGCAACAAATGATTTCAGTTTAGCGGTATTGTTGACAAAAATTGCGGTATTATTTTCAATACGGTATTCTTGGTTTATGGGTGTAGTTTTATCCGTAACATCCCAAATTTTAACGTCAGTAATATTATTTAAGTTTAAATTAAACTGACTTATTTTTCCGCTACCGTAACTTTCAATGTTACTAAAGTTCAATTCATTCCCGAACATTTTTAATTTGCAGTGCGCATTTACTTGAATAAAATTCAAATATCCAGTTGCAGTTAAATCCGGTTTATTATAACTGATGTTTACTAATAAATTTTCTGTGGGGTTTGGTATTTCTGTGTAACCAGTAGTTACAATTGAACCGTATGCAGCATCGTAGCTAAATTCCACGCCAGAGCAATATAATGTATTCGTTATTTGACCATTCGCTCTTATTACAAACGAGCTGTTTGCAGGCGTTTGCGCTCGACCAATTAAGTCAGCTCTTATTTTAACAGACTTCGTAGAGGCTAATTCTGGAATCGTAAAGGGGAAGTCGTAGCTGAGTAAATTGCTAAATTCTTCGCCCCATCTTTCTCTTCCGCTTCTCACTGTTAAATTCACACCTGTTGAATTATTTGTTTCGTGTACATCGAAGTAATGGAAGCTGTCTATTATTTTATTCGGGCTTTCGTTTAAACTTGCTTGGCTATTAATTCTTTTTCCTGCGCCTAAATCTGCAGTAATAAAATAATTACTTTTTAATGTGTAAGGATTGTTGGTGTGTGAAAAAGTTTTTGTTAATGTGTCAGGGTAAATATTATTTGGTCCATAGGCGTAAAACAATATATAGTCACCCTCGTTAAATTTTCCATCTGCTTCACCAAATACTTCAATCGGGTTTTCTACTAAATCGTCGTATCTATTAGCCAAGTTGATTTCTGGAAGCATGCCACCTCCGTTGCCATAAATCCTAATATTTCTTGGGTCAATGGCGTCGATATTCCACCCCATTTTTTTTAACTCACTATAAGTGATTTTGTAAATGCCATTTTTATCGATTGCTAATTTAGTCCATTTGCCATTTTTCAAAACAGAATTTGCAGCATAAATTCTATTGTCTTGTTGTGCAGCACTTTTAGTGCCTTGCACTAATTTTATTTCAAACGAAACCAGTCTTTCTGTTTTTCCAGTTGTTGGGTTTTTCCTAAATGGAATTACCGAAACCAATAAGGACGGTATTTTTTTATCGTAAACAATAGCAGATGCAATACTTGCAGTTTCATTAAATTGTTTTGTAATAGAATTAGTATATTCAATTGCAGCAGATTCATATACAGGGTTAATTAAAGTTACAGACTGAAAAGATCCACTAAATTTTCTATTCCAAATTGGAACGTGTTGCCATTGTACGTCAAAAATGGCTTCATTAAATAACTCAACTTTTTGGCTTTGCTCTTTTAAATTGGCAAATTCTTTAAGCTCCCAGTTCAATTTAACGGGAATATTGTTTTGGGCCCAAATGGGGCTTGCAATACTAGTAAAACCTAAAAAAAGGCTGAAAATGAGGTATTTCTTAATATTCATATGGTCGATAACTGGTAAAAATAAGGCTAATTCTTGCAAATGGCCTAAATTTCATCAAAATTCCTGTTTAAACGGATATTACTCGGTAAAATTGCCTATTTTTATTCAATAAATATTTTATCTATATTTGATGTTCTGACTTAGAATAGCAGATATTCTAAAATTGTTTTTACCCATGTTAAAAAAGAAATTAGGATTATTATTTTTTGGTTTATTAGCCTTAACAGGAGTTAAAGCACAAGACCCTCATTACTCGCAGTTTTATGCAGCGCCTTTGTACTTAAACCCTGGTTTTGCTGGTACTGCAGACGGTCCAAGAGTTATTTTAAATTACCGTAATCAATGGCCAGGTATAAATAAAGCGTACAGAAATACTGCTTTTTCATACGATCAATACATGCCAAATTTAAATGGCGGAATTGGAATTATGGTCGCTAACGATAACCAAGCAAATGGGGTTTTTAAAGCAACTAGAATAACTGCTGTTTACTCTTATAATTTAAAAGTAAACAGAAAAGTAATGATTAAACCAGCAATTTCAACGTCTTACTCATCTAACTCTGTGAATACCAATAATTTAATTTGGGGTTATGATGCGCAAGGCACTCCTATTTATACCACAAACGACCCTTCAGCGGGTAATTTAAATGCTAGTTATTTAGATTTTGGTACAGGAGCAATTTTATTTTCAGAAAATTTCTTTGGAGGTTTTTCTGTTGACCATTTAACCGAGCCAAACCAATCTTTCGATGGTGGCAATTCGCCTTTACCTCGCAAAATTACATTACACGCTGGCGGGTTTATTCCGGTAGGCAAAAGACAATATAATGCATCTATTTCGCCAAACATATTATACCAACAACAAGGTTCAAATAGCCAATTAAACATTGGAATGTATTATAACAGAGGTCCTGTTGTTGCTGGTACTTGGTATCGTTCAAGCTTTGTCAATGGCGATTCATTCATTGGATTAGTGGGTTTCAAATATGATATTTATAAATTTGGATATAGCTACGATATCATCACTTCAGAGTTAAGAGCATCTGCTTCTGGAGCGCATGAGTTTTCGCTATCTATCCAATTACAACAACCTCCTTCAAGAGCTAAGGGCAAGAATTACAAACGAGTTAATTGCCCTTCATTC
>JBDKFN010000001.1:0-106951 GCA_039798705.1 Bacteroidota bacterium | reverse complement strand
CTGGCGGCTCAGTTGGCATTGGAGCCGCTGGTGCATTTGAACCAGAACCAGCACCTACACGCTCAATTCTCCAAGCAACCACATTTGTGATATAATCTAATTCACCTGTTTTACGGGTAAATTGACGACCTGTCAAATTAAAAGACACTTTAATTTGGTCTCCAATTTGATAAGCATCTACTAAGCTGCATTTATCTTGGTTCAATTGAAATTTTACATGTTGTAAATATCCATTGTCATCAATCTCTACTACAAATTCTCTTTTTTTGAATCGCTCTGTTATTTGTTGCGGATCAAAAATCTCATGTAATTTTCCTTGTGTTTCTAAAGCCATTTTATTGTTTTTAAATTTATGATTTTGCAACTGGTGCGGCTGCTAATGTTTCCGCTGAAACTCCCGCTGCATATTGTTCGAAATTCTTAATAAATTTTCCCGCTAATTCATTTGCTTTATGATCGTAATCTGCTGCATTAGCCCAAGTGTTTCTTGGATTTAAAATTTCAGCAGGTACATTCGGGCAGGTTTTTGGCATTTGTAAACCAAAAACAGGATGTTGCTCAAAGTCAACGGCAGCAAGCTCTCCATTCAATGCCGCAGTTATCATTGCACGCGTATAACTCAATTTCATTCTTGAGCCAGTGCCATAAGCACCTCCGGTCCAACCGGTATTAACCAACCAAACATTTACTTGGTGTTCTTTCATTTTCTTACCTAACATTTCAGCATATTTTGCAGGGTGTAAAGGCAAAAATACTTTTCCGAAACAAGCAGAAAAAGTTGTTTGTGGTTCAGTTACTCCTGCTTCTGTTCCTGCAACTTTTGCAGTGTAACCAGAAATGAAATGATACATTGCTTGTCCAGCATCTAATTTAGAAATTGGAGGCAAAACACCGTATGCATCACAAGTTAAAAAGAAAATATTTTTTGGGTTGCTTGCCATCGAAGGCTCAACTGCATTTGCAATATGATGAATTGGATAAGCAACTCTTGTGTTTTCGGTTTTAGAAATATTAGAGAAATCAACGGTTGAAGTGCCTTCGTAGCAAACAATGTTTTCTAACAAAGCGCCAAATTTAATGGCTTCCCAAATTTCTGGTTCTTTCTCTTTCGTTAAATCAACGCATTTAGCATAACAACCGCCTTCTAAATTAAATACCGTGTCTGATGCCCAACCATGTTCATCATCGCCAATTAATCCACGATTTGGATCGGCTGATAAAGTGGTTTTACCTGTACCCGATAATCCGAAGAAAATTGCAGTATCGCCATCTTTACCAATGTTTGCAGAACAATGCATTGACAACACATCTTTGTCATGTGGTAATACAAAATTCAATACACCAAAAATTCCTTTTTTAATTTCTCCTGTATAACCTGTTCCCCCAATTAAAATAATTTTTTTGGTGAAATTTAATATAGCGAAATTATGTTGACGTGTACCATCAATGGCTGGATCTGCTTTAAAACCAGGTGCGTTGACGATAGTCCATTCTGGAGAAAAATTTAAAATCTCTTCGTGTGTTGGACGTAAAAATAAATTATTTGCAAAAATATTATGATAAGCTTGTTCTGTTACTACGCGAATGTTAGTGCGAAATTTTGGATCTGCACAAGCATAAGCATCTCTTACGAAAATTTCTTTTCCTGCTAAGTAAGCGCAAACTCTATGGTATAATAAATCAAATTTATTGCTATCAAAAGGTATATTTACATCGCCCCACCAAACTGCATTTTCAGTAATGGCATCTTTTACGATGAACCTGTCTTTTGGTGATCTTCCAGTAAATTCTCCCGTATCTGCAGCTAATGCGCCCGAATCAACCAAGGTGCCTTCGCCTCTTACAATTGCTTCTTCCACTAACTCTGCAGGAGTCAAATTCCAATAGGCTGCTGCAACATTTCCTAATCCTAAAGTAGCAACGCTCGCATTACTAGCTTTTAATCCAAATTCGTTATTCATTTGATGCTGTTTTTCGATAAGTAAAATATGATAAATAGGTGCCGCAAATTACTAAAAACAAAGTTTATCCGCCAATTCTTTTTACTTTATAGCCTTCCGATTGTAATATTTGGATGATTTTATCTCTAAAATCTCCTTGAATTAAAATCTCTCCCTCTTTTACGGTCCCTCCAACGCCACATTTTGACTTTAATTTTTTGCCTAATTCGAGCAAATCTGAACCAGTGCCAACAAAACCGGTGATAAGTGTTACTGCTTTACCTGCTCTTTGCTTTTTATCTAATTGTACGCGTAAATCTTGTTGGTTATTTGCGGGTGTTTGCGTGGTTTCTTCTTGGTCGTTTTGAAATTCAAAATCAGGGTTGGTAGAATACATTATGCCACCATGCGTATTATTTTTCTTTGACATATTATGGAACGATTACATTTAAAGCCAATGGCAGAATGCTAATGTTTATATTTTCATTGATGAGTTTTGCTTCGCCATCTAAGTGAATAACACTTTTTTTATTGTTACTTATTTGAATGCATTTCCCTTGTAAACTGATCAAGTATTTTGAACGATCTGCAGATTTTGTGAAGAGTCTAAATGCCATGATCGGCATTAAGATTAATGGAAAAGGTTTAACGATTATTAAATCTAGTAGACCGTCGTGTAATTGAGCCCTGGGTGCTATATGGGCTTCATTGCCATATTGACTAGAATTAGCTACACTCAAAATAAATGCACGTTCATTGATTAGTTTTCCATCAATGTTAATTTGATAATTTTCACTTTTGTAATTTTTTAATTCTCTAAATGTAGCCTTGATATATCCGAGTAATCCGCGTTTTTTATCTTTAGAAAAAACATGGCTAATGTGCGCATCAAATCCTAAACCAGACATATTAAAAAAATAACTTTCGTTCAGCTGCGCGACATCAATAAAATCCGATTTTATTTGATTGATAATGCTGAATGCTTTGCATGTGTTCATCGGAATTTTTAATGCCCTAGCCAAACCATTTCCTGAACCATAAGGTATAATGGCAAGCTTTGTTTGCGTGCCAATAAGCGCAGCAGCAATTTCATTAATAGTGCCGTCACCACCAACAGCCACAACAATTTGAGCACCTTCTTGCACTGCAATTTTAGTTAGGTCAAAAGCATGATTTACCCTTTCTGTTTGAATAATTTGATATTCAAATATTGTTAGGTCTAAATGCTTTTCAATTGTTTGAGAAAAATGAAATTTGTTTTTCCCGCCTGCAATTGGATTGATAATGAATGCTATTTTTATCTTCAACGGGATTGGTAATTATTTTCTATTAATGTTTTATTGAATTGCTGAATATACGCAGCAGTAAATTCTTTCATTTTATTTTCTTTTGCAACTGTTTTGCTTTGCAAATTATCTTTCAAATATGGGTCGATTTTATAATTATAAAATGCCAATGTTTGATCTTCTGCAAACTGTAAAACATGCGTAGAATCTATCAATTGGTAGATTCCGTCTCTGTAATTAACAGCGTAAGGATATGCCTTTTTTCGCAATGCACTTTCACCAAATGCTTTAAAAGGTTTATCAAAATGTAGGTAATCTAAAACAGTTGGCATAATATCAATTTGCGAGGTTACTTGACTGTTTCTTCCGATTAAATTTTTACTTGATGGATCGAATAAAATAATTGGAATTTGGTAGTAAGCAACCTTGGTGTCGTATTGCACAGCATCTGCATCTGGAGTGTGATCAGGAACAATTACAAACAAGGTATTGGTATACCAATTTTTTGTTCGTGCGTATGCAAAAAAATGTTTTAATGCTTGATCTGTATAACGAAAACTTTTTTGCTTCGGGGTTTTCATTTCCGAAAAATCATTTTTGCTTGATTCGGGTAAATCATAAGGTGGATGCGAAGACAAAGAGAATAAACCAACTACAAATGGTTTTGGTAATGATCCTAGCTCATGTGCAACATAATCGAAGTAAGGTGCATCATAAATGCCCCAATGGCCATCGTAATCGGCTATTGTAGGGTATTCATTCATCCCAAAATAATGGTCAAAACCTGCTTTTTTAGCAAATGCGTCAAAATTCATAGAACCGTTTATGCCGCCATGATAAAATGCGCTATAATAGCCCTTCTGTTTTAATAAATTCGGCAAAGTGGTCAATTCGTTATTTTGATATACCGTATTGATATAAGATTCATTTAAAAGAGAAGGCAGCGAAGCAAATATGCTTGGCATTGCTTCGTTTGATTTTTTGCCATTAGCAAAAGCACGATCAAATAAATAACTTTCTTTAATTAGGCTATCTAAAAAAGGTGCGCAAGTTTTCTGTTGACTCAAACTCCCTATGTATTCATTTGAAAAACTTTCCAAAATAATAACAACCACATTTTTTTTGTCAAACAAAAACTGGCTTTTATAATTTCTATCTATATTAAAAATTTGATTTGCCTTTTCTGTAGAAAAATAATTCTTTCGACTAATTGGTTTTTTATTGCTGCTTTGTAATATGGTAAATGGTGTATTTAGCACTAAAGCTGCATTGTTTGGATCTCCGTAATAAGAAGCCGCAATCATTTGCAGTGGCTTGGTTTGCAGCCCTCCGCGCATTCCAATAATTGTAATTCCCAAAAACAAAAAAGAGGCAACTGCTTTCAAAACAAAAAAGTTTTTCTTCTCTGCTTTTTTTTGCAATTCAATTTTATCGTAGCCTTTTATTAAAACATATATTAATATAAAAGCAATTAAAAATAAATACCAATAACTAGCAATGTAACTTGGTAATAATTTTACGATGTTGTTTTCTCCGGAAAATAATTCGAAGGTGGTTCTCTTTTTTTGAAATTGATAAAACTTTAAATCGATTGCGCTACCTAAGATGGCAAGCGAATTAAAAACAACAAATAGTATTTTAGGTAAATTAAACTTAGCATAGGAGCTGGGTTTAAAATCGAAATATATTACTGCTAGAATAAACAAAACATTACTATAAAATATAGCAGATAAGTCAAATCGAATGCCGTGTAAAAAAGCTACCAGCAGGTTTTCAAAACTGGAATTGGCAAAACTTGTGTAGTTAAATAACAAAAACAGCAGCCTACAGATGCTATAGAGTAAGGTTACCCATAGCAGTTGTTTGCTTACCTGACGAATGGAATGAAAACGATAAGTCATATGGACTGATTTTGTATAATTTAAATAGGATACAATATTATCTGAATTTTCTTGAATATTGAATGAATATTAAAATTTATTCTATTTTTGTGAGACGAAAAGTGGAAAATTTGCCTTGATTGCAACCACGTAAAAAAAATGCTAAAAACAGATCTTTTTACCTATATCTTTCTTTTCGATATTTTTTAAAAACTTATTTATAAAATTATGTCTTATTTATTTACATCAGAATCAGTTTCTGAAGGGCATCCAGACAAGGTTGCTGACCAAATTTCAGATGCGCTTATCGACAATTTTTTAGCGTTCGATGCAACCTCTAAAGTTGCTTGCGAAACCTTAGTAACAACTGGTCAAGTTGTATTAGCAGGTGAAGTAAAATCTAAAGCTTACTTAGATGTTCAATCTATTGCAAGAGAAGTAATCAAGAAAATTGGTTACACTAAATCGGAGTACATGTTCGAAAGTAATTCTTGTGGTATTTTATCTGCTATTCACGAACAATCTCAAGACATTAACCAAGGTGTTGAGCGTAAAAAGAAAGAAGACCAAGGTGCTGGTGACCAAGGAATGATGTTTGGTTATGCAACTAACGAAACCAATGATTACATGCCATTGGCTTTAGACATTGCTCATAAATTATTAATTGAATTAGCGGCTATTCGTAGAGAAAATAAAGAAATTAAATATTTAAGACCAGACGCTAAATCACAAGTTACTTTAGAGTACGACGATAACAACAAACCTGTTAGAATTGACGCGATTGTAATTTCAACTCAACACGATGATTTCGATGCTGATCAAAAAATGTTAGCGAAAATCAAAGCGGATTTAATCAAAGTATTAATTCCACGTGTAATGAAAAAATACCCTAAGTATAAAGCATTATTCAACAATAAAATTCAATACCATATTAACCCTACAGGTAAATTTGTAATTGGTGGACCACATGGTGACACTGGTTTAACTGGTAGAAAAATTATTGTTGATACTTACGGTGGAAAAGGTGCTCACGGTGGTGGCGCTTTCTCTGGTAAAGATCCTTCTAAAGTAGATAGATCTGCAGCATATGCTACAAGACATATTGCTAAAAACGTAGTAGCAGCAGGACTTTGCGACGAAATTTTAGTTCAAGTTTCTTATGCAATTGGGGTAGCAAAACCAATGGGTATTTATGTAAATACTTATGGAACGGCTAAAGTTGCTTTATCTGATGGCGAAATCGCTAAGAAAATCGAAAAGATTTTCGATATGCGTCCATATGCAATTGAACAAAGATTAAAATTGCGTAACCCTATGTATTCTGAAACTGCGGCTTATGGTCACATGGGTCGTAAAAACGAAACGGTTACTAAAACATTTCATTCGCCAGATGGCAAAGTAAAGAAAATGAAAGTTGAGTTGTTCACTTGGGAGAAATTAGATTTCGTAGATAAAGTGAAAAAAGAATTCAAATTAAAATAAACATTATTCGATTTAAAAAGCCCCAATATTAATTGGGGCTTTTTATTTATATTTAAATATCAATTAAATTATTTTTTATGAAAAGGAAACAATTAGCGGTGCTCTTGTTTGTATTTGGAAGTTCAATGGCTTTCGCACAAAGCAAATTAGCGCCAGAAACCTTATGGCAAATGGGTAGAGTATCCGATCCGGTTACCTCTCCTGATGGTAAAACGGTGGTTTATTCCGTAACTCGCTACAATATTCAAGCAAATAAAGGCAACACCGATTTATTTGTAGTGCCTGTTGCAGGTGGCGAAGCCAAACAAATTACGACTTCATTTTCTTCAGAAAGTAATGCTAGGTGGAGACCCGATGGAAAGAAGATTGGTTACATTGGAATGGAAACAGGTACGCCTCAACTTTGGGAAATGAATGCTGATGGCAGCGACAATAAACAAATTACCAATTTCAAAAATGGAGTAGTTAATTTTAATTATTCACCAAAAGGTAATATGATTTATTTTACGCAAGACATTAAAATATATCAAACCTTAGAAGATCGTTATCCAGATTTACCAAAAGCAAATGCATTGGAATATGATGGATTAATGATGCGTCATTGGAACCAATGGGAAGATGTTAATTTTTCTCACATCATGGTTAGCACCTATAATGAAGGTAAAGTTGGGCCTCCTAGAGATATCATGCCTAGCGAGCCCTATGATGCGCCAAACGGACCTTTCGGAGGAGAAGAAGAAATCAATTGGAGCCCAGATGGAAAGTTTATCGCTTATTCTTGTAAAAAAGAAGAAGGTACTGCCTATGCGACTAGCACCAATACTGATATTTACATTTTTGATTTAGCGACTGGTAAAACAGAAAATATTTCAGCACCAAATAAAGGTTACGATACGCAACCAAGATTTGCTCCTGATGGAAAATCAATTGCTTGGTTAAGTATGGAGCGTGCAGGTTTTGAAGCTGATAAAAATAGAATTGTTGTACTTGAATTAGCAACAAAAACGTTAAAAGAAATTACGAAAAATTTGGATCAGAGCGCTGATGAAATGTGTTGGTCTCCAGATGCTAAAACTATTTATTTTTCAAGCTGCACTAATGCAGTACATCAGTTATATGCTTATTCGTTAAACGCAAAAACAAATAACTTGGTTAAAATAACCAATGGCTTAACAGATATGGGCGCCATTAGTCTAGCCGTAGATGCAAAGGGTGCAAGTCTAATCGCTACTAAAACTAGTATGTCTAGACCTGCAGAAGTAGTGAAGGTCGATGTTTTAAAAGGCAAAATAGAACAACTTACCAATACCAACGATGCGCTTTTTGCTGGATTGAAATTAGGTAAGATTGAAAAAAGAATGATCAGCACTTCTGATAATAAAGAAATGTTGACATGGGTAATTTATCCGCCAGATTTCGATCCAAAGAAAAAATATCCAACACTTTTATATTGTCAAGGTGGACCACAAAGCACCATCAGTCAAAGTTTTTCTTTCCGTTGGAATTTTCAATTAATGGCTGCGAATGGTTACATTATTGTAGCACCAAATCGCAGGGGTTTGCCTTCGTTCGGTCAAGAGTGGAACGATCAAATTTCTGGTGATTGGGGTGGACAAGCAATGAGAGATTATTTAGCTGCAATAGATGAAATGAGTAAAGAACCATTTGTTGACACAGCTCGCAGAGGTGCGGTAGGCGCGAGTTACGGAGGTTACTCTGTATACTATTTAGCAGGAAATCATAACGGTAGATTCAAAACATTTATCGCACATTGTGGTGTGTTCAATTTAGAAAGTATGTATGGCGAAACAGAAGAAGTTTTCTTCAGCAACCACGACTTTGAAGGACCATACTGGCAAACACCTAAACCTAAATCTTACGAACAGTTTTCTCCGCATCAATTTGTGAAAAATTGGAATACACCGATTTTAGTGATACATAATGATAAAGATTTTAGAGTACCTCTTGGGCAAGGCTTACAAGCATACAGCGCAGCGCAGCTAAAAGGAATTAAAAGTAGGTTCTTGTATTTTGCTGACGAAGGTCACTGGGTTACAAAACCACAAAATAGCTTATTATGGCAACGAGAGTTTTTTAGATGGTTGAAAGAAACTTTATAAAGAAATTACAGCATTAAATAGAACAGCTGGTCCAATGGGCCGGCTGTTTTTAGTTACAGCCCTTTGCTGCAAAGTAAAATACCGCTAACCAGGCAATCCCTTTAATTAAAAAGAAGGAAAATCCTACAATTCCTATGCGTTTAAGCCAATTTGAGTATTTCTGATTCATATTATTAAGGGCCGCAAGATATCAATTGATTTTAAATGAACAAAGAAATGTGCAGCTTGTTTTACAAATCATAATTTTAGTATTTTGCAGCATAATAAACCCACATGGAAGCCCACACAAACCCCTGGAAAATTTTAAATGAAAAAGAGATCTATGATAATCCATGGATTAATTTAAAAGAATACGATGTGATCAACCCTGGTGGTGGAAATGGGATATATGGAAAAGTTCATTTCAAAAATTTAGCAATTGGTATTGTTGCCATTAATGATGCTAATGAAATTGCGTTGATTGGTCAATACCGCTTCCCAATTGATCAATATAGTTGGGAAATACCTGAAGGTGGCGGTTTGCATGGCATTGATCCATTGGTTTCAGCGCAAAGAGAGTTACAAGAAGAAACTGGTTTGCTTGCAAATAATTGGGAAAAATTATTAGAAATGCATTTATCAAATTCTGTGAGTGATGAACTAGGTATAATATATTTAGCAACTGATTTAAAACAAACAACAGCAAATCCAGAAGAAACGGAAGAATTAGCTTTTAAATGGTTGCCTTTTGATGAAGTATTGCAACAAGTAATGCAAAATAAAATTACCGACTCTTTAACAGTAGCAGCAATTCTAAAATTAAAATTAAAACACTTAGGTTTTTAGTCAAAAAAATTATGAGAAAATTTACGGTCCTATTATTCGCTTTTGTAGTATTGTTTTCGTTGCAAACCCGCGCACAGCTTATGGATGGGAAGCCTGCTGTTTTTACACAAAAGGATAGCCTCCGTGGCACCTTAAGTAAATTTCGCGCTTGTTACGATGTTAACTATTATCATTTATCAGTAAAGATTGACATTGCACATAAACAAATAAGTGGAATGAACGCGATTCATTTTAAAACGATGGAAGATTTTCAAGAGCTACAAATTGACTTATTTGAAAATTTAAAAATTGATCGAATTGTTTTTCATGATGAATTGTTAAAATTTAAAAGAGTATATAATGCAGTATTTGTTCAGTTCCCTCAAACAATTACCAAAGGCACTGCAGAAAAAATAGAAGTTTATTATAGTGGCACTCCTACCATTGCAAAGAGAGCGCCTTGGGATGGTGGATTGGTTTTTAGTAAAGATGAAAATGGCGAACCTTGGGTGGCTGTTGCCTGTCAAGGCTTTGGTGCTAGTTGCTGGTGGCCAAATAAAGATCACCAGAGCGACGAACCAGACAGCATGCTCATTAGTATTAGTTGCCCCGACACTTTGGTTGATATTTCAAATGGAAGGCTCAGATCAATTGTAAAACAAGCAGATGGTTATCATCAATTTAATTGGTTTGTGCACAATCCAATAAATAATTACGATGTCACTTTTAATATTGGAAACTACAGCCATATACAAGACAACTATTTTAGTAATGTAAAAAAAGAGAACTTGAGTTTAGATTATTGGGTATTGAAAGGCTATGAAACAAAAGCCAAAACACAATTTGAACAAGTTAAACCCATGCTTGCCATTTTTGAAAATAGATTTGGACCTTATGCATTTTATGAAGACGGTTATAAATTAGTGCACTCTCCATATTTGGGAATGGAACACCAAAGCTGTATTGCCTACGGAAATGGCTTCAAAAATGGCTATAGGGGCTTTGATTTGTCAGGTTCTGGCGAAGGAAAAAAGTTTGACTACATCATTATTCACGAAAGCGCGCACGAATGGTGGGGCAATTCTTTAACCTCCTACGACATTGCGGATATGTGGATTCATGAAGGTTTTGGTCAATATTCAGAGGTGATTTACTTAGAAGATTTATACGGAAAAGAAAGTGCGAATAAATATTTGAATGGTTTAAAAAGAGGCGTCGGAAATAAAGAAGCTGTCATCGGACCATATGGTGTTAACCAAGAAGGTGCTGGAGATATGTATCCTAAAGGTGCATTATTTTTAAACACACTCAGAAGTGTTATTCACAATGATGTAATTTGGTATGATATTTTAAAAAGTTTGCAAGAAAAATATGCAAGAAAAAATATCTCAACTAATGATGTACTTAAATTGATGAATGAAAAATCTAAAATGAATTTAAATGCGTTATTTAAACAATATTTAAACGTAGCGTCTTTAGCCGTTTTAAATGTAAAAATCGAAGAAAACAAAAACGGCTCAACGCTAAGCTACAATTGGGATTGCGAGACAAGTGATTTCAATATGCCTATTCAAATTTTAGTTAAAGGAAAAACTTTTCTACTAAACCCAACAGCAAATAAACAAGAATTGGTTTTAGATAAAACGAAAGCAAGAGAAATAGAATTTGATCAAACTGCTTATTATTATAAATTGAATTTGAATTAATTTATTGCTCCGTTTTTAGGTGAGCTAAAATTAATTTGATTTCATCGTAAGTAATATCATCTTTTACTTTAGATTTAATATCGTTGAGTTTGCTTTCTTTTGAAGCATTTATTTCTGAAAGTAAATATGCTAATCGGTGTTTACTCAATACCTGTTCTATTTTTAATTCCTGAAGGCTGATGAGTTTTCCTATATGACTGTTTACCGTAGCTATGGTTATATTTCTAGCTTCAGCTATTTGTTCGGGACTTTTTCCTTCTTTGAAAAGGCGAAGTGTATGTAAATGAGTAGGCTCTTTTTCTTCTTTTTTGACCTTTTTTAAGGGTTTTTCTACTGTAAACCAATATTTTTCCTGCAATTGATCCCAGTTACTTTGGTCAAAACTTTGACCAGCTAATCGCATAGCTGTTAAATGGCTGAGTTTAGCTATTTGTTGATATTGATGAAATAAATCTATTAATGTTGGACTTAATGAAAGCTGTTTTTTTGATTTAGAAAAGCTAATGTCAACTATGTTATTACATGCACCTTTCAAATGAAGTTCAAAATATTTTTTGGCGTCGGCTAACCTACTTGCCAATTTTTCTAGGTTTTTTTCTGTGAAAAAAGGTGCTGTTTGTTTTTGAAAATTAATAGCCACTTGTTGGATTTCATTTAATGCATTTGAAAAAAAACTGATGTTTTCTTGCTCAATGCTAGTCAACTTTACAAATTCTTTTGCATTGTTTTCTATTAAATTTCTCCAGTTGTAAATGTGTTTATTAAAATCAAAAGCTGTAATAAAACTTTGTTGTAAATAGTTCCAGTTAGCTTGATCTATAAAGGTTTCAGAGATTTCTGAACCGGCAGTTTTTTCTTCAAATTGAACAACTGCCGCTTCGCTCGCAATTCCATTCATGCTAATTTCTGAACTCAATACTAAGCCTTCTAAACTCTTTAACCTAGACAATGCAACATAAGCTTGACCTGATGCAAAAACTTTTTTTATATCAATAATTGCTTTTTCAAAAGTTAAACCTTGACTTTTATGAATCGTAATTGCATAAGCTAAACGCAAAGGCATTTGCATAAAAGTTCCGATCGCTTCTTCTGATAATTTTCCGGTGGTTTCTTCTACTTGATAACGAATGTTTTTCCATTCCTGAAAAACCAATTTTATTTTTTCATTCCCAGCACAAGTGATCATTACTTCGTCTGGAAATAACGCGCTGACGATTCCAATCTTGCCATTAAAATATTGATTGTGTTGGGTGTCATTTTTGATAAACATGACTTGTGCCCCTACTTTTAAGCTTAAATTTGCTTCGCAAGGATAAATTGCTTCAGGGAATTCACCTGAAATTTTTGCATTATAAATAACTGGTTTGGTGTTAATTAAAGCTAATTCTTTGGTGTTTTTCTCTTCTACAATTTTATTGTGGGTGCTTAAAGTAATATAACCTTCCGTCGGATCTGGATTAAAATCACGAATAACCCTTTGGTTTAAAATGGCAACATCATCTGCGTTTAATTGATTGTTGCGCAAATTAGCTAAGATGTCTGTGAAAACTTGATCGCTTTGGCGGTGAATTTTTTTAAGCGCTACAAAAACAGGTTGATTGTCTTGCATCACTTTTGCATCAAAAAAATACATGCTCGCATAATATTCTTTTAAAATTTGCCAATCGCTTTCTTGATAAATTGGTGGCAATTGCATTAAATCTCCTACAAACAAAACTTGTACACCACCAAATGCCGCAGCATTTTTTCTTACACTTCGCAATACAAAATCAATTGCATCTAAAGTATCGGCTCTTAGCATACTTACTTCATCTATGATGATTAATTCTGCTTCAAGGAGTGCTTTTCTTTTGATGTTATTCATCCTAAAGTTTCCGAGCAAAGTGCTTTCGGATTCGAATCGAAAAAATGGATGCTTTGAATAGGCTACCTGTGCTGGAACATAGGCTCCTATGGGGATTTGAAATTGAGAATGTATGGTTACACCACCCACATTTAAAGCAGCAATTCCAGTTGGAGCTACCACAATGGTATTTTTATGAGTGCTTCGAATAATTTTTTTTAAGAACGTAGTTTTACCGGTTCCTGCTTTCCCTGTTAAAAAAACAGGAAGGCTGGTTTCATTGATGAGTTTTTCTACTAAAATTATTTCTGCTGAACTTGTCAAAGGGAATTAATAAAATAAGAAGGTAAATATAAGCAATAAAAAAAGGCTCGTTAAACGAGCCTTTTTTTTAATTATCTGACGCGATTCCCGCGACGAAAAAATCTCGATTCATTCGGGCGATGTTGCTTATTGAAATTCCTTTTGGACATTCTGCTTCGCAAGCACCAGTATTGGTACAATTTCCGAATCCTTCTTCGTCCATTTTAGCTACCATGTTTTGTACACGCATGTATCGTTCTGGCTGTCCTTGTGGTAATAAAGCCAATTGTGATACTTTTGCAGAAACAAATAACATCGCAGAAGCATTTTTACAAGCTGCAACACAAGCGCCACAACCTATACAAGCTGCTGCTGCAAATGACATGTCTGCATCTTCTTTACCAATTGGTAGCGAGTTTGCATCTTGAGCATTTCCTGTATTAACAGAAACATAACCACCAGCTGCAATAATTCTATCAAATGCTGAACGGTTTACCACTAAATCTTTTACAATTGGGAATGGTTCTGCTCTCCAAGGTTCAATGGTAATTGTTTCACCGTCATGGAAAGAACGCATGTGTAATTGACAAGTTGTAATTTTATCTTTTGGACCATGTGGACGACCATTGATATATAAACTACACATTCCGCAAATACCTTCGCGGCAATCGTGGTCAAAAGCAATAGGTTCATCACCTTTAACAATTAACTGTTCGTTTAATACATCAATCATTTCTAAGAATGACATGTCTGGTGAAATATCTTTTACTTGATAAGTAACCAGTTTTCCTTCGGCGTTATTGTTTTTTTGACGCCACACTTTAAGTGTAAGGTTCATATTTCCGCTCATAATTTTTTTATTTATAAAAGAGTATAGAATACTCTTATTGCTTATTTATAACTTCTTTGTGCAATTTTAATGTTATCGTATTTCAACTCTTCTTTGTGTAATGCGAATTCATTTTGACCTTTAAATTCCCAAGCAGAAACGTATGCATACTTTTCATCATCTCTTAATGCTTCGCCTTCTTCAGTCTGGAACTCTTCGCGGAAGTGACCTCCACAAGATTCGTTTCTGTTCAATGCATCGATACACATCAATTCTCCAAGTTCTAAAAAGTCAGCTACACGGCCAGCCTTTTCTAATTCAGGATTGAATTCATCTGCAGTACCTGGTACCCTAACATCAGACCAAAATTCTTTTTGTAATGCACGAATGTCTTCAATAGATTTTTTCAAACCAGTTTCTGTTCTAGCCATACCACATTCATCCCACATGATTTTTCCTAATTTCTTATGGAAGTAATCAACAGACTTGGTTCCTTTAATTGATAAAAATTTATTGATTTTGTCTTGTACTTCTTTTTCAGCAGCAACGAAAGCTTCGTGATCTGTTGAAATAGCTTTGGTGCTAATTTCTTTTGATAAATAAGATCCGATTGTATAAGGAATTACAAAGTATCCATCGGCTAAACCTTGCATCAATGCTGATGCTCCAAGGCGATTGGCACCATGATCAGAGAAGTTTGCTTCACCTAATGCATATAAACCTGGAACCGTTGTCATCAAGTTGTAATCAACCCAAAGACCACCCATTGTATAATGCACAGCAGGATAAATTCTCATTGGTGTTTCGTATGGATTTTCTCCGGTAATTTGTTGATACATGTCAAACAAGTTTCCGTACTTTTCTTTTACCACACCTTTACCTAATTCGCGAATGGTCGCTGCGTCAGGATTTTCTAAACCTTTTTTACTTGCTTCAATTTTACCATAACGATCCATGTTAAAAGCAAAATCTAAATATACTGCCATTTTAGATGAACCTACTCCAAAGCCAGCATCACAGCGCTCTTTAGCTGCTCTTGATGCAACATCTCTTGGAACTAAGTTTCCGAAAGCAGGGTATCTTCTTTCTAAATAATAATCTCTTTCTTCTTCTGGAATGTCAATTGGTTTTCTGGTGTCTCCTTGTTTTTTTGGAACCCAAATTCTACCATCATTTCTCAATGATTCAGACATCAACGTTAATTTTGATTGATGGTCACCAGAAACAGGGATACAAGTTGGATGAATTTGTGTGAAACAAGGGTTTCCAAAATATGCACCTTTTTTATGTGCCTTCCAAGCCGCAGTCACGTTAGATCCCATGGCATTGGTTGATAAATAAAATACGTTTCCGTAACCGCCAGTACATAATAATACTGCGTGTCCGAAATGTCTTTCTAATTTTCCAGTTGTTAAATCACGTGCAATAATTCCCCTACATTGTCCGTCAATAGTAACGGTCTCTAACATTTCGTGGCGTGAGTACATTTTTACTGCACCCATTCCAATTTGTCTTTCCAATGCTGAATAAGCACCTAACAATAATTGTTGACCTGTTTGACCTGCAGCGTAAAAAGTTCTTTGAACTTGTGTGCCTCCAAACGATCTGTTTGAAAGCATTCCGCCGTACTCTCTTGCAAAAGGAACACCTTGTGCAACACATTGGTCAATGATACCAGAACTCACTTCTGCTAGACGGTAAACATTCGCTTCTCTTGCACGGTAATCTCCACCTTTAATCGTGTCGTAGAATAATCTATAAACCGAGTCACCATCATTTTGGTAGTTTTTTGCAGCATTGATACCACCTTGTGCAGCAATTGAATGTGCTCTACGAGGTGAATCTTGGAAACAAAATACTTTTACTTTATAGCCTAGTTCTGCTAATGAGGCAGCAGCTGAAGCACCTGCTAGGCCTGAGCCTACCACAATTACTTCTAAGTTTCTTTTATTCGCCGGATTAACTAATGGAACCGATGAACGGAATTTAGTCCATTTTTGTTCTAAGGTTCCTTCCGGAATTTTTGCATCAAGTATTGACATATATAAACAATCTTAATTATTAACTTATTTAATTAATCCCATATAAATTGCAATTGGCATTGCAGCAAATAATATAGGCAATACGAACGAAATAAATAATCCAACTTTTTCAATGGTCGGATTGTATTTTGTATGATTCCATCCTAAAGTTTGGAATGCAGATTTGAAACCGTGTAATAAATGGTAGCCTAATGAAATCATTGCGAAGCAATACAAAACCACTACCCATAGTTGAGAAAACACTTCTTTCATTTCGTTGAATAATGTTTCGCGACCGCTGGTAATTTCGTCAGTGAATCTACTCACTACCCAGAAATGGCGTAAGTGAAGAATTAAAAAGATCAACAAGATGGTTCCTAGTAAGCCCATTGAGCGGCTGTACCATTTACTATTTGCAGATGGATTGCTAACTGCATAAGCAACAGGTCTTGCTTTTTTATTTTGACGTGTTAAAATTGCTGCTTGAATAATATGCCATAATAATCCGCCAAACAAAACAATTTCCATTGCTCTGATTAACCAATTCTTAGCCATAAACTCTGCGCCAAGGTTAAATGTTTCTCCGCCATCATTTAAAAAGATGAGGGAATTTAAAAAACAATGAACCATTAAAAAACTAACAAGGAATAATCCGGTAATTCCCATTACCAATTTTTTTCCTAATGATGACTTAAACATAGATGAAGAATTACTCATAATCGAATGCGTGATTTAGTGATGCAAATGTATTTAATAAGGTTGGGTCATTTAAAGGATAAAAAAATTTAGACTGATTCTAATTAGCAAGAAACAAGGTATATTGCTAATTGTTTTAAAATACTCACAATCAATTGACTATCATATTCCTTTGGGTTGAATTTTTTTAGTTTTAAACTAATTATTTGATTTTCCCTCTTCCAGATGCAAAATCTCTGATTTCATAATAGATAGGGCTGAATTTTTTTGCGGTATCTAAGGCTTCTAAAAAGGTCAATGAATGGATGTCTCCAGCTTTCTGAAAAGCAATTTGTAAGGTCATATTTCCATTCTCGTGATGTGAAATTTGATTGATTCCCGATTGCTCAATTTTATCAAATAACATTTGAACAGAATCAATGGTAGTTTGTCTAAAAAACTGTTGTTTAGCAGGCTTGCCTTTGAATTGATAAATTAAAGAAATTTCACCGTTTTTATCGATGGCGTAACCGCTTACATTACCTGTAAATCCGCCTGCTCTAGACACACTCACCACATCAAATGAATAATTTTTAATGGGAGTTTTATGTATCGCACAAGCACTTAATAATAAACAAAAAATAAGTCCAAGGTATTTCATGTTGAATAATTTAATTTATAATTATAATATGTTGTTGCCCTGTATTGCTAACCTGGCAAGGGTTTCGCCACTTTTACTTCCCATTGCAACACCCATTCCATTACACCGAGCTGCTACAAAAATTCCTTGCTGTTGTTCTTCAATAATTGGTAAAAGGTTGTCTCCAAATGACATAATTCCGGACCAAGCATAATCTATCATTACAGTTTGGTTTGGAATAACTATTTCCCTTAAAATGTTTTCTAAAGCTGAAGTAATGTTATCTGTGTTTTGCATTTCAGTAGTTTCTTCTTGCGAAAAGAATAAATTTCTACCGCCACCAATTAAAATTCTGTTATCTATATTTCTAAAATAAAAATATCCTTTTTGAAAATGAAAGGTACTATTGAAGGGAATGTTTGCTATCGGTTTAGTAATAATTACTTGCCCCCTACCAGGCGCTGTGCTTAGGTTTGGCAGCAATTGCTGTGCAAATGCATTGGTAGCAAATAATAATTTTTGGGTGTTCATTTCAAAATTGGTTCCGATTACTTTGATGTCTTTTTTATTTTTTTCAAATGAATCAACTGCTGCACCAAAAAATATTTCTACTCCAAGCGATCTTGCTTTTGCAATTAAACTTTTCATCATTTTTCCACTATCAATTTTTCCTTCGTAAGAATTAAAAATTAAATGTGAAATGCCTTTGAACTCAAATTTATCTATGCATTCATCGGCAGTAGAAAAAATAGGTCCATCGGCACCTATACAATTTTTCAAGAGTTCATTGTAATAAGGTATTTTCGATAGACAGTTTTCATAGCTTTCTAAATCGGCAGTGGAAAACAATTCATAGCCCCCACAAGGATCGAATCCAATTTCGTCTGCCCCTAACGTTTCTATTAATAATTGGAGGCCTTTCCATCTTTGTTCAATAACTGACAAAAATTCGCTTTTTGAACAGGTTTTTTCCTGTTCAATTAACTCGGAAATGCTGCCAAAACATGCAAAACCTGCATTTTTGGTACTTGCGCCATCGGGCAAAAACGAACGTTCTAGGACCACAACGCTAGCTAATGGTTGCTCTTTTCGGATGGTGATGGCAGCAAATAATCCAACTATTCCGGCGCCAACTATTACATAGTCCGCGTCAGCCAAAAAGCTAGATTTTTCCCAATATGACAGATTCATTAAGCCTAAAATGTTAAATTTGTACTAAGTTAATAACCTTTTGTCATACTAATCAATTTGGCATTGCGTTTGTTTATTCAATATTAAAAAACACAAATATGGGACTACTTTATTTTTTAATGATTGCCTTATTAATCATCAGTTTAATTGTTAGCTGGAGATTTAAATCAAAGTTCAAGCAATACTCAGAAGTAATGCTTTCAAATGGTTTGTCTGGTAAAGAAATTGCTGAAAAAATGTTAGCAGATCATCAAATTAATGATGTAAAAGTTATTTCAGTTGAAGGTCAACTAACAGACCACTATAACCCTCAAGATAAAACTGTAAACTTAAGCCCAGATGTATATCATGGACGCTCTGTAGCAGCTGCTGCAGTAGCAGCTCACGAGTGTGGCCATGCGGTTCAACATGCAACTGCATATAGCTGGTTGCAATTTCGTTCTGCAATGGTACCTGCTTTAACAGTTACTTCAAAATATTTAACCTGGGTATTAATTGGTGGGGTGCTTTTGTTAAATACTTTCCCTGCATTATTAGGTGTGGGTGTATTGATGTTTGCTTTAACAACTGTATTTAGTTTTGTGACTTTGCCTGTTGAATTTGATGCCAGCGACAGAGCAATTGCATGGTTAACAAACAAAGGAATTACCATTCCACAAGAAACAGAAACCGCTAAAGACGCCTTAAAATGGGCTGCTAGCACTTATGTAGTAGCTGCATTATCTTCATTGGCAACTTTACTATATTATGCAAGCATGTTGTTAGGCAGACGTGATTAATCTTATTTTTTTAAATAAAAAAAGGGGCTTAAAATTTTAAGCCCCTTTTTTTATTTATGTCTTTTTTTAATTCATTTTAAATGGACAGAGTAATTCAAATGCTGGAATAGTAACTTTAAATCTTTCTTGATCTAGCATTCTTAAAAAAGTATATTCTCCCCACATTTTACCAATCTCTGTTTTTAAATTACAGCCCGAAATATAACTATAAGATTGGCCTGATTCTAAAACAGGTTGAATCCCTACAACTCCATCTCCCTCTACTTCTCGGTTGGTCCCATTAGAATCAAAAATATGCCAATGTCTACTTAATAACTGTATGGTATAAGGCGTTAAATTTTCTATTGTAATTTGATAGGTAAATAAAAAAATTCCATTCGCAGGGTTTGATTGCTCATCTTGATAAGCAGTTTTTACACTTACTTTTACGCCTGCTGTAGTTTTTGTTGCCATTAAAATATTTTCAGTAGGAGTAAATATATAATTTTGAATTGGAATGAAAAATTTAAGTAATTATCCGATCAATAAATCAGCTACTAAAATTTCATCGAGTATATCGTGTAATTCTGAAAGCAATGGGCTATTGACTAAACGACTTCTAAACTCTCTGCTATTATCCAAGCCTTTGAAATAATTTGTGTAATGCCTACGCATTTCAAATATGCCCGTTTTCTCGCCTTTCCATTCAATAGATTTAAGTAAATGGGTGCGGCACGTTTCTACGCGTTCGGCAAGGGTTGGTGGAGCTAAAAATGTACCGGTTTCGTAATAGTGTTTGATTTCTCTAAAAATCCATGGGTTTCCAATGGCCGCTCGACCAATCATGACTCCATCTACTTCAAACTCTTTCATCCAGAGCATTGCTTTTTCTGGTGAATCAATGTCACCATTGCCAAAAATAGGAATACGCATGCGTGGATTTTGTTTTACGGCTCTAATTAAAGTCCAATCTGCTTGTCCTTTATACATTTGTGCGCGTGTTCGACCATGTATGGTTAATGCTTGAATACCTACATCTTGTAAGCGTTCCGCTACTTCTTCTACATTTTTAGTGTGGTCATCCCAGCCCAAACGGGTTTTTACGGTTACAGGTAAATGGGTTGCTTTCACAACTGCTTCGGTCATTTTAACCATTTTATCAATGTCCTGTAATAAACTTGCACCTGCACCCCTGCAAGCTACATTCTTTACTGGGCAACCGTAATTGATGTCTATTAAATTAGGCTGCGCTAGAGTTGCAATCTCCGTTGCTTCGCGCATACTTTCAATATTACTACCGAAAATTTGAATGCCAATAGGGCGTTCATATTCAAATACATCTAGTTTTTGACGGCTTTTGGCCGCATCGCGGATTAAGCCTTCAGATGAGATAAACTCGGTATACATTAAATCAACGCCATTCTGCTTGCAAACAAAACGAAATGGTGGGTCGCTTACATCCTCCATGGGTGCAAGTAACAAAGGCATTTCGCCCAATTCTATATTTCCTATCTTTACCATCTGAAAAACAAAAGTACAAATTAATCAAAAGTGATTTAAGAATGCTCGAAGAAAAATCTATTGGCTATCGTTTTGGAGTCTTATTGTTGTTAATCATTGCAGGTACATTTGTTGGTTATATCATTGGGCTCGCATCAATTCCATTGGTTTTTAATATCCCTTTTTCTTCTTTAATTGAATTATTAAACATCAATAGTGGTTCAAATATTACACCCGTAATTTTAAAATATTTACAATTAGTGTTGGTGTGTTTTATGTTTATTATTCCTGCAAACATTTATTCCCGCTTGTTTTCAAGCCATTCAATAAATTATTTTGAATTCAATAAAACTTCGCAACATCATTATTTTTTTGCATTTATTATGCTTGTTACATCCATACCGTTGGTTACTTTACTTGGCGGTTTAAACCAACAAATAACTTTCCCTAGTGCGCTTGTATCGATAGAAAAAAGTTTTCGATTAGCCGAGCTGAGTGCAGAAAGCAGCACTCGACTTTTTTTAAAAGTGAATGACCTTGTGGGTTTATTTACCAATTTATTAGTGATAGCGTTGTTAGCGGCATTTGCAGAAGAGTTAATTTTTAGAGGTATTGTTCAAAAATTGCTAATGGAACGCATTAAAAATGTTCACCTGGCAATTTGGATAGGCGCCTTTATTTTTAGTGCGTTTCACCTTCAGTTTTTTTCTATGTTACCTAGAATATGCTTAGGCGCGGCCTTGGGTTATTCCTATTATTGGAGTCGTTCTATTTGGGTTCCCATGTTTTTACACTTTATGAATAATGCTTTTATTGTTTTATCTGCCTATTTTTACGAAAAAAATATCATTGCTTATAATCCAAATAACATCACTGTTTTTTCAAATTCAGTTTTAATTATCGCATTTATTAGTAGCATTGCAATTGTATTTTTTTGGGTCAAACAAAATAATAAATCATGGAACAGGGTTGGATAAAAGTGTATACTTCAAATGAATCGTTTGCTGCAGAATTAGTGCAAGCGGTTTTAAAAGACCATGAATTTAATCCTGTATTAATTAATAAAAGAGATTCTTCTTATTTAAATTTTGGTGCATTTGAAATTTATGTACACCAAGATTTTGAAAAAGAATCTTTGCAAATAATTTTAGAAAATCAATTATGAACAACTTTGTAACAAGGGTAATTACAGCCATATTCTTTGGCGCTATATGCCTTGCTGGCGTTTACTTTAACGGTGCCATTCACTTACTATTTTTAATATTTAGCGCTTTGGCATTAAAAGAGTTTTATGGTTTAATTTTTGTCGATAAAAAACCAAACAGCATTTTTTTAGCCTACCTCACTGGTATTGGTTTTTTTATTTTAAATGCATTGGTATTGTTCGCATCTGTGCCATTGAAATTTTTGTCACTTTCAATTGTGCCCTTGCTTTTAATGTTTATTAATGAGTTGTACCAATTGGAAACTTTACCATTCGATGTGCTTGCCAAAAAAATTATTGGAATTGTTTATGTGATTGTCCCTTTTTCTTTGTTTTGTTCATTGGGTTATTTAAGTAACAATGGATATCACTATGAATTCCCATTAGGTTTTATCTTGTTTTTATGGGCAAGTGATTCGGGGGGTTACTTATTAGGCATTACCATAGGTAAGCACCGTTTATTTGAACGAGTTTCGCCTAAGAAGTCATGGGAAGGTTTGGCTGGCAGTATTATATTAAGTTTAGTAACTGCACACTTCTTTGCGGGTTATTTTACCGAAACTCCTGCTCAAATTTGGTATACCATGGCTGTTTTAGTCGTAATATTTGGAACACTTGGCGATTTAGTGGAATCTTTATTTAAAAGAAGCCTCAATATAAAAGACTCTGGCAGCCTATTGCCAGGCCATGGTGGGGTTTTAGATCGCTTTGACGGGCTTTTTATTGCTGCTCCAATAGTTTACACCTATTTATTGCTTTTTTTATAAATTCGCGTCTTCATTATAAAAGTTCAACATGACAATTCACAGAGAAGGCGTAGCCTCTATTATTTTAGCAATTGTATTTGGCATATTAGTCAATGCAGCTACTTATTACTTTGCTCCACAAACCGAATGGATTAAAATTTTAGGCTATGTATTATCAGGTTTAGTATTGGTAATCATTTTACAGTTTTTCCGTTTGCCACTTTTTGAAATTCAAAAAAACGATGGCATTGTTTTATGCCCTGCAGATGGTAAAGTGGTAGTTATTGAAGAGGTGTACGAAGCGGAATATTTTAAAGATCAAAGAATTCAGGTTTCTGTATTTATGTCTCCAATCAATGTACACGTAAATAGAAATCCAATTTCAGGACTTGTTAAATACGCTAAATACCACCCAGGCTTGTATTTGGTAGCTTGGCATCCAAAGTCTTCTACAGAAAACGAAAGAACTACGGTTGTTTACGAGCATGCAAATAAAACACAAATTTTAATGCGTCAAATTGCTGGTGCATTGGCTAGAAGAATTTGTTACTATGTAAAAGAAGGCGACAAAGTAGAACAAGGAACTGAAATGGGCTTTATTAAATTTGGTTCAAGAGTTGATCTATTTTTCCCTTTAGGGACCAAAATCAATGTTTCCTTAAACCAGGTTGTAAAAGGTGGTAAAACACAAATTGCAGAAATAGCATAATTGTTACGAATTTAGCATATAGAATTTCGTATATTAGCGTTATAAACTCAAATTTAAACCAATTGATTATGAAAAAGATAGCATTAATGTTAGCCCTAGTGGCAGCAACTTCGATGGTTGCATTAGCAGGTGGTGATGGTAAAGCTTGTTGCTCAAAAGATGCAGCAAAAGCAGCTACTAAAAAAGCTTGTTGCTCAAAAGAAGGTGCAGAGAAAAAAGCTTGTGGCGATAAAGCTAAAACTACTAGCCCAGCTCCAAAAAACTAATTTGTTTTTTGTAAATAAAAAAGGCGATCAAAATTTTGATCGCCTTTTTTATTTACCTTTTATTTTATTAATCTCCAGTGATTATTTTACCATCTACACCTTGATGAATCACAGTGCGTGTAGGGTATGCAAAGCTTGCTCCATTTTGATACACAATAGAAGTTATGGCAAAATTGATTTTTTCTCTTACTTGTAAATACTGGTTATAGTCCATCATTTCTACAAAATAAATGACCATAATATTCATGGAGAATTCACCAAACTCCTCAAAAATTGCAATACTATCTTCGTTGTAATTTGTAGTAGTTTTTATAAGCGTATTAATTTCTTCTACAATTTTTTTAACTGTAGCAGCTGGCGTTTCATATGTCAATCCAATTGAAAATTTAATTCTTCTGAAATTTCTTAAGGTTAAATTTTCCAGTGCGCCGTCAATCATTTTTTTATTAGGAACCGTTATAATGCTTTTGTTAATACTCCTAATTTGAGTGCTCCTAAAACCTACTTTTTCAATGTTACCCTCAATGCCATCAATCTTAACCAAATCGCCGACTACAAAGGGTTTGTCTATGAAAATAGTGAACGATCCGAAGAGGTTTTCGAGGCTATCTTTAGCGGCTAATGCAACCGCGATACCTCCAATTCCCAAACCTGTAATTAGCGTTAATACATTAATTTCAAACACCAAACCAAGCAGTACAAAAACAGCTATGATATAGGTAACAATTTTAACTAACTCTTTTACAAATGGAACTAATTGATCGTCGGATTTTGATTCTGTTAAAGAAGCGCGGTATGAAAAAACCAAAGCAACAAAATCGATGATTCTTAAAAAAACCCAAGTAATTGAGAACAATAATAAAAACAAATAAACCTTATCGATTACATCAAAATAAGTAAGCGAACTTTGTTTTCTTTTAAAAATTATTTCTTCAAAAGGATAGCTTAATTGACTAATAGCCCAATAGACAATCGATACTGAAATCAATAGTTCTAGGGGTTTTACAAGCAACTCCACAAATTTTTCTCCGTTTACATCAGCTGCAAATTTTTTGAAAAACTTAAAAAGTAATTTGCTTAATGTTCTTGAAAAGAATCTTAAAAATAATAAGCCAAAAATAATAATACCCACAAACCACACGTATTGCAATGCGGTGTTTCCAAAATAATGTTGGTTGCTAATTTTTAAAAACTCGTTGATCATACTAATTGTTTTAATGCAATTTCAAATGAAGTTTTTGCTATTCCTTTTTTAGCATTATTCTTTTCGTAAGATTTTTGAATTGCGTTTTTAATAATGGTAGAAGTATCGTTAAAAATTGACTCGTCTGTCATTGAAACACCCGGCTGCATTAGGTATGCGAAGACCCTAGCCATTCCACAATTAGCAATAAAATCTGGTATTATGCTTAAATTATCATCTGCGAAATCACTAATAGGACCAAAGAAAATTTCTTGATCTGCGAATGGAACATTAGCACCACATGCAATCACAGATAATCCACTTGCAATCATTTTTTCTACTTGATCTTTTGTTACCAATCTAGATGCTGCAGCTGGAACAAAAATATCAGCACTTGTATTCCAAATTTTTTCATTAATTTGTTCGAAAGGAATGATCCCTGCTGCAACGAGTGTGTTTTTTTCTCTTGCATTAAATAGCTTGGTCATTTCATCCATGCTAAAGCCTTGCTCGTTGATTAGGCCACCCACTCTATCTATTATTCCCACTACCTTTGCGCCCATCTGCGTTAAATAGTATGCTGCGGCTGCACCCACATTTCCAAAACCTTGTACAATGGCTTTTTTACCTTTAATATCTCCACCATATATTGTATAATAATGTGCAATGGAAACTGCAACACCATAACCCGTAATCATATCGGCTACAACATATTTTTTACTTAAGTCAGGAGAAAAATTAGCATCTTCAATTACCTTGGCTACGCCATATCTCAACTGTCCTATTTGTTTAATCTTATCGTGCTCTCTTGATTTAAAATGACCATTAATTACACCTTCTTGTGGATGCCACAAACCGCAAGCTTCCGTCATTGGTATTACTTCGTGTATTTCGTCTACGTTTAAATCGCCACCTGTACCATAATAGTTTTTCAACAATGGAATAACTGCTTGGTACCATCTTGCTAATACTTCTTTTTTACGTGGATCTGCTGGGTCAAAATTGATACCAGATTTAGCACCACCTATTGCTGGACCAGAAACAGTGAATTTTACTTCCATCGTTTTAGCCAAAGATTCTACTTCTCTTTTGTCTAATCCTTTTCTCATGCGGGTTCCACCACCTGCAGCTCCACCACGCAACGAATTAATCACTACCCAACCTTCAGCTTCAGACAATGCATCTTCATATTTTTTTAATAAATCTTTCATGTTTGTGTTTTTAGAATGCTTTTCTTTTGATAAAGCAAATTTTGATAAAAAATGGCGCATCAACAAATTAATTCGCGATTGCCTTAAATAAAAAAACCCCGCTATTGCGAGGTTTTTGAATATGTTGTAAAGGATTAATAGCTTCCTCTTTTTTCTTTGATTCTTGCTTTTTTACCTGTTAAGCCACGTAAGTAATACAACTTAGCTCTTCTAACCGCACCCCTAGAATTAACTTCTAATTTATCGATGTTTGGAGAGTTTACAGGGAAAATACGTTCAACACCAATTGAATTAGATACTTTACGAACAGTGAATGTTTCGTTAGCACCAACTCCATTACGTTGAATTACAACGCCTTGGTATTGCTGAATACGCTCTTTAGCGCCTTCTTTAATTTTATAGTGAACAGTTACAGTATCGCCTGGATTGAAAGTTGGCAATTCATTTTTTGGTGTCTGTTCGTTAACAAATTTTACTAAGTCCATGGTTTTAAGCCTTTAAAAACGATTTTTAACCCGTAAAAATCGGATTGCAAGTATAGGGAAATTTTATCAACAAAAAAATAAAATATTAAAATAAAATAGCCTCAGGGGCAGATTTATTGTTAATAACTACGAAAGTAAGTCCGGGCGGCGTTCTTTTGTTCTTGCCAAAGCTTGTTCAAAGCGCCATTTTTCAACTTCAGGTGTATTTCCGCTCAATAATATATCGGGTACTTTGTGACCTCTGAAATCTGCTGGTCTAGTATAAACAGGCGGGCTCAATAAGTCATCTTGGAAAGAATCTGATAATGCAGATGTTTCGTCGCTCAACACACCAGGAATTAACCTAACGATGCTGTCAACCAAGACCGCTGCTGCCAATTCACCTCCACTGAGCACATAGTCTCCAATAGATATCTCTTTGGTCACATAGAGGTCCCTAATGCGTTGGTCAATGCCTTTATAGTGACCGCACAATAACAATAAATTTCCTTTCAAGGATAATTCGTTGGCGGTGTTTTGTTTGAGTGTTTCGCCATCTGGTGTTAAATAGATGACTTCGTCGTAGGTTTTATCTTTTTGTAGGTGTTCAATGCAATTTGCAAAAGGTTCAATAGACATTACCATTCCAGAGCCTCCACCATATTGATAGTCGTCTACATTTTTATGTTTGTCGTTACTATAATCTCGTAAATTATGCACGCGAATACTCACCAAGCCTTTGGTTTGCGCACGTTGCATAATAGAATGCGCAAATGGGCTATCCAACAAAGCTGGTAGTACAGTGATGATGTCAATATTCATATTACTAACTTAAGTAAATTGCTAATAAACCGTCGGGTAATTCGACAATAATTTTTTTAGCTGCTTGGTCAATTTGTTTTACAAACTGGTCGTTAATTGGAAACAATACCTCTTTGTTTTGGTAAACCATGGTAGCCATGGTTTGCTGCGGCATCTCTTCAATTCCTGTAATGATAGCTAATTCGCCAAGCTGTATGTCTTCTACAAAATAACCAACCAAATCTTTTATTTTAAAAGCTTTAGATTCTTTGGGTTTATGCTTTTTGTCGATGTAAACTTTTTTGTTGACTAGCGGTGTGGCTTGATCGATGTGTTCTACGCCTTCTAGGTAGAGGTATGCAACAGGTTCTTGCATGCGAAGGGTATCAATAAAAAATGGAACCGGTTTATTATTGATTTCAATAAATACCGATTCCAAGTTTTCATAGGCTTCAGGGTTTTCTACTTCAAAATAAAGTTGAACTTCTCCCTTTAGTCCTTTCGTTTTTTTGATTGTTCCTATTTGAAAATACTTGCTTTCTATCGCGTTCATTTCAAGGAAAAATTATTCAGCAGCTGGAGCTTCTGTTTCTTCAGCAGCAGGTGCTTCAGCAACAGGAGTTTCTTCTGTAGCTTCCGCTACTACTACTTCTTCCACAACTTCTTCTACTACCTCTTCTACAACTGGTGTATTTTTAGCAATAATAGCTGCTGCTTTTTCTTCTTTTTGTTTTGCTTCAGTTGCTAAACGAGCTTTGTTAGCAGCTTCTTTTGAAGAAACCAATGATGATTTTTTCGAATCTACTTTACTTGTTTTAGCATCTACCCAAGCTGCAAATTTTACATCTGCTTGTTCTTGTGTTAAAGCACCTTTTTTCACTCCACCTTCAAGGTGTTTTTTGTACAATACTCCTTTGTATGAAAGGATAGCACGAGTGGTGTCGGTTGGCTGTGCACCATTGTGTAACCATTGAACAGCAGCATCAATGTTTAAATCGATTGTTGCAGGGTTTGTGTTAGGATTGTATACACCTAACTTCTCAATGAATTTACCATCTCTTGGAGCACGCGAATCCGCCACTACGATATGATAGAAAGCTCTTTGCTTTTTACCATGTCTTTGTAATCTGATTTTTACTGGCATTTTCTTTTGTTTTTAGTTAATCCCATTGGTATCCATCCAAAGGGAGGGCAAAGATGCGAACAAATGTGGATAATTCAAAATATTATCTAGGAAATCCGCCTTGTGGCATGTTTTTTAACATTTTTAATGGGTTTCCGCCGCCTGAAAACTGTTTCATCATCTTTTTCATGTCATCAAACTGCTTTAAAAGCTTGTTTACCTCTTCGATACTTCTGCCGCTTCCAAGGGCAATTCTTTTGCGACGTGTGCCATTAATTAATTCAGGGCTTTCTCTTTCTAATGGCGTCATGCTATGAATAATGGCTTCGATGTGTTTAAATGCATCGTCTGAAATATCAATGTCTTTAACCATTTTGCCAACTCCCGGAATCATTCCCATCAAATCTTTCAGGTTACCCATTTTTTTGATTTGTTGTAATTGATTCAAGAAATCGCTGAAGTCAAATTGGTTTTTTCTAATTTTCTTTTGAATACGTGCTGCTTCTTCCGAATCAAACTGCTCTTGCGCACGCTCAACCAAAGAAACCACATCACCCATGCCTAAAATCCTCGAAGCCATACGCTCAGGATAAAACACATCGATGGCTTCTAGCTTTTCGCCGGTACCCACAAATTTGATAGGCTTTTTAACTACTTCACGAATTGTCAAAGCAGCACCACCTCTGGTATCGCCGTCTAATTTGGTTAATACAACGCCATCAAAATCTAAACGATCGTTAAATGCTTTGGCCGTATTTACCGCATCCTGTCCAGTCATGGCATCTACCACAAATAAAATTTCGTGTGGTTGTACGCTTGATTTAACGCTGGCAATTTCATCCATCATTTGCTCATCAACTGCTAAACGACCTGCAGTATCGATAATGATTACATTGTGGCCTGCAGCTTTTGCTTGTTTAATGGCATCTTGCGCAATTTTAACTGGGTTTTTACTCTCGTAATCTGTAAAAACAGGAACCGATATTTGTTCCCCTAATATTTTTAATTGATCAATTGCCGCTGGACGGTAAACGTCTGCTGCAACCAAAAATGGAGATTTACCTTTTGATTTTAAGTAATTCGCTAATTTACCAGAGAAGGTTGTTTTACCCGAACCTTGTAAACCTGCAATTAATATAATGGCTGGATTTGATTTTAAATTTAACTCCGATTTTTCGCCGCCCATTAAAGCAACCAATTCGTCGTTAACAATTTTAATCATCAATTGACCCGGAGAAACCGAAGTCAATACACTTTGTCCAAATGCTTTTTCTTTAACGCGATCTGTAAAATCTTTGGCAATTTTAAAATTAACGTCGGCATCTAAGAGTGCTTTTCGCACCTCTTTTACCGTTTCTGCAACGTTAATTTCGGTAATTTTTCCCTGTCCCTTTAAAACCTTAAAGGCCCTATCTAACTTATCACTTAAATTATCAAACATATTCGCTTCTATTAATAATGCTTGCAAAGCTACTAAATAGCAGAAGAACTGAAAAGTTTTTCGGTGCTAAGCAAGGTAAATTGTTATTTTTGTTAAATGACTAGTATGCTATTTTTAATCATTGGCTTAGCCCTTGGCGCCTTGCTTGGGGTCCTTTATATGCGTAATAAATCGGGGGTTAATCCGCTGGATTATGATCAAATTATTTCTTTAGAAAAAGAAAAAGCTGGATTAACGGCTACCCTTGTGGAGCAAAGCAAACAAATTGATTCACTCATTAAAGAAAAAGAAAGCGCTAAAAATGCACTTGATCAAAAGGAGCTTGAATTTAATGCAGTTAATATTAGAATTGTAAAAGCAGAAGAAGCATTTCGCACACAAAGAGAAAAATTAGAAGAAAAGAAAGTCGAATTGGAAGCGCTACAAACTACGCTTACAAAGGAGTTCGAAAATATTGCCAGTAAAATTTTAGATGAAAAATCACATAAATTTACAGAGCAAAACAAAAATAACATTGACGTTATTTTAAGTCCTTTGAAAGAAAGGATCAAAGATTTTGAAGAAAAAGTAGATCGTTCATATAAAAACGAAGCCGCAGAACGCAATACACTTAAGGGTTCTATAGAAGAGCTCATGAAATTTACCAATAAAATTTCTGTTGAAGCAACAAATTTAACCAATGCTTTAAAGGGTGATAGCAAGAAACAAGGTAATTGGGGCGAATTGGTTTTAGAAAGAATTTTAGAATCAAGTGGTTTAATTGAAGGTCAGAATTATACGTTACAAGGCAAAGGCTTAAACCTTAAAGACGAAGAGGGCAATAGGTTTCAGCCCGACGTTATTATTAATTTACCCGATAACAAACACATTGTAATTGACGCAAAAGTGTCGTTGGTTGCTTATGAAAAATTAGTTAACGAAAATACCGAAGAGGGTAGAGATAAATTTATCAAAGAACATTTACTTTCTATTAGAACACACATCAGTGGTTTAAGTGGGAAAAATTACCACGATTTATACGGTATCAATTCGCCAGACTACGTGCTATTGTTCATTCCTATAGAATCTTCATTTAGCATTGCCATTCAACATGCACAAGATTTATTTGATTTCGCTTGGTCAAAACGCGTGGTATTGGTGACTCCATCTACGTTGTTTGCAACCTTAAAAACAGTGGCGTCTATTTGGAAACAAGAGCAACAATCTAAAAATGCAATTGAAATTGCAACCAAAGCTGGAGCGCTATACGATAAGTTTGTGGGCTTTACCGAAGACATGAAAAAAATAGGTTTGCAAATTGCAGGCACTCAAAAAACATATGAGGATGCATTTGGTAAACTTCATTCAGGAAGAGGAAGCTTAACAAGTAGTGTAGAGAATTTAAAAAAATTAGGTGCCAAAGCCAGTAAACAAATAGATAAAAGCTTGGTAGAAGACGACGATCAAATTACAACAATAGAATAAATAATTTTGATTAATAAAATCTTACCGGATCTGTCGAAACGCGCAATTGGCTTAGATTTGCTGCGGGCCATAGCCATACTGATGGTGCTATTTTACCATGGTTGGATTTTTGTTTCAGGCTTTTTTCCAAAAGCTGGTATGTTGTTTTTCTTAGGCTATTGGGGGGTAGAATTATTTTTTGTGCTCAGTGGTTTTTTAATAGGTGGTATTCTTATTGAAAAAGTATTGAATGCCGATTCATTTGGATTCAGTTCCATTTTAGATTTCTGGAAACGCAGGTGGATTCGAACCATTCCAATATACCTTATCGCATTACTCTTACATTTTATTAGCATCAATTATATTGTTGGATTTCCAACTACTTTTGATTTTCGTTATTTGTTTTTTGCGCAAAACTTGGTCCATGCACACCCAAGTTTTTTTCCAGAAGCATGGAGCCTTTCCGTGGAAGAATGGTTTTACCTAACCTTGCCTTTAGCTGTTTTTGCGGCTTTTGTTTTGCCAACAAAAAACAAAGAAAACAGGCTTTTAATGGCTTTTATGGGGCTTTTGTTGCTATTTACCTTTTTCAGATGGAGTCAATCTAATGGGACGTTTGATATCAATAGCTGGGATAAAAATATTCGAAAAGTAGTTGCATTTAGATTAGACGCTTTGTTATATGGTGTAATTGCAGCATGGGTTTTAAAAACACAAAAATCTTTCGCAATTACTTACCGTAAACATTTGTTTTTATTGGGTACTATTTTAGTGCCTGTTGCCTACTTCGTTTTTTACAAAAAATACAGTGCTGGTTTCAATAATGTTTTTTTTAGCAGCCTTAGCTCTTTTGGTTTTGCGCTTACATTATTTTATTTTAAAACATGGCAAGGGCCAAAAAACAAATCCATTATTAATGCCATCACTTTTTTAAGTGTAATATCTTATTCACTATACCTTATTCACTATACGTTTTTATTTCGTGTGTTGAATAATTTTATAGTCGCTAGAACACTTATAAATGCTAGTGTTTTACTGTTTGTGTATCTTTTACTCGCTATTGTTTTAGCAAGCTTCTTTCATTATTATTTTGAAAAGCCCTTCTTGAAGTTGAAAGAAAAAATGAAAGCATAAAAAAAGCCCGAACAAATGTTCGGGCTTTTTTTATTTTAATATTCGCTAATTAGTATAATACTACTTTAGCAACCTTACGATTTAAACCGCTAGTTACTTTTACATAGTAAACACCGTTTGCTAATTCATTACGATTCACAACATATGATTGTGCCGTTAAATTTTGTTCTGTTCTTACTACTCTTCCTGTAGCATCTAACATTTCAATTTCATAAGCAGCGCCATTTAAGCCTTCTACTCTTACATTTAAAATATCAGCAGCTGGATTAGGATAAACACTTACGTTTCCTTCAGTCGCAAATGTATTGGTAATTCCTGTTGATGGGAATAATACTCTTGCAATTCTTGGAGTTAAGTAGTTTTGGATAGTATCGATATACAATAATGCCCTAGCTTTTGACATGAATGGGTTTGAAGCTAAACCATTTGCATTAAATGGATCAGTTGTATCCCACCATTCCCAAGGTGCACTACCGTTTGCTGCGCCATTGAATGAGAACAAAGCTGGTACGTTATTGCTATTTGATAAACCTGCAGTTGTATAAGCATCTGTAAACGCTGGTGTTTTGAAAATATCATTTACACCTAAACGATTTGCTCTATCAGCAACATCATATGAACCACTAGCTTCAACAACCAATAATGGAGGATTTGTTCCTGGTACATAAACACCACCAGTTTTGTAAGGAGCAAATGGATCTAATTTACCTTGCATTCCTACAATTGGAACTTCACCTGCTTCTAACCAAGAAGAATCTCCGATTGCACCACCGTAGTTAGTAGTCATGTTTACTCTTGAAGAGTAACCAGGATAGTTGTTTGCATTGTTATAAAGTGGATTTCCACCAAAACCATCAAAATCTCCAACTGCTTGAGGAATTACATATGGCATTTGAGTTGTTTGGTTGATGAATTTCAATAATTGAATTTCAGACATTTTATTTAATGTACCGTAAGCCAATGAAATGTATCCACCTGAACCTTGTCCACATAATACAATTCTGTTGGTATCTACTTTATAAGTATTACCACTAGTAGCACCCATAAAACGGAAATAACGAACTGCATTTTTAGCATCTTGTACACCACGGTAAACCGCGTTCAAAATAGTTCCAGTACGAACATCTTGGTCACCTTGTGGGTTCCAACCTGCTCTATAACCTACTGCTGCTGCAACATAGCCTTTTTTAGCAAATTGCTTACACATTTCAACAATAGAACTATCTGTTCTAGCTCCTGTTGGTGATTGGTTTAAACCTTTAGGTAAAAAACTGCCAGTGTGTAATACAATAACCAATGGACGAGCAATTGCTGAGTCACCAGTTGGTTCGTAGAAATCTAATTTCAAATCTGATAAAACAGGTGCTCCTGTTAATACCGAGAAGTTTTGTCCGTAAACAATGTTTGGAGTAACTGTTACACCCGAAAATGTATTCGTTACATATCGCTGCGCCATTGCATTACCTGCAAATAAAGTCGCTGCGATCAATGATAAGAATCGTAAATTTTTCTTCATATTGATTTTTTTTTGGTTTTCCTTTTTTAAATATAGTTTATTCTAATTAATTCTTAAATTTTTTAGTTGTTTTTTGCTAAATCAAAGGTGGCTGAAAAATAAGCCATTCGGCCTACATATGGCCCTCCATATACTTGGTAGCTCTTTTTATCCATTAAATTAGATGCCCCAAGCTTAAATGTCAAATTCAATTTAGGTACTACTTTACTGATTTGTGCATCGATTAAATCGTAGGTTGGCACAAATCCGGTAAACTGTGGAGAGCCTTCAAATTGAAAACCTTGTATCCATTTATAATTGATACTGAAGCTCCAGTTAATTAAATGTATTTGTCCAATATAGGTATCTAAATCTCTTGCGGCCAAACCAATGTTGAACTTATGTTCCGGTGTATTAAACGCTGGTATAATAGGATCGATAGAACCCTTTAAATTCAACACATTCCAAGAATAGTTTCCAGTTAAAGCGTAGAAGTTGTTAAAGAAATAAGACAAGCCAACAGAAAAACCTTGTGTGGTTACGGTTTCTTTTGAATTAGCCGCTACCCGATAAGCATCTGCTTTAATAACTCTTTTGTTTAAAGTATCTATTTGCGTATCCATTCCTAATTTGTATCCTAAAAAGTCGGTGTAAATACTGAAATAATAACTTGCATCTAAAAACAAAGCGGTTCCAAGTGTAGCGCGGTAGCCTATTTCAGCTGTTTTTACTTTTTCAGGTTTTACCGGATCTACATTGAAATATTGTAAAGAATCTAATTTCTGAGTATTAAAGAATGAGAATAATGAAGGTACCGTAATAAGTGAATCAAAACCGTTGATGTTACCCACCAACCTTGCACGCCCTACGTTAAAGTATAAAAATTGATCGGCCAATGTTGGGTTTCGAATAGCAGATGAAAATGAAAAACGAAAAACATCTTTTTTATCGTTTGTATAAACCACAGATGCAGCGGGCGATACAACGTAATCAAAGTTTTGGTTTTTATCTATTCGACCTGTTAAATTAATTTTTAATTGGTTGTTGATTAATTTTTTTTCATAACCAGCATAAAAACCAAATTCAGAATTAGTAATTACCCTGCCCGCTGTGTCACTGAATATGGTGCCTCTAGAGCTTGGCGTGTATCTTCTATAATTTCCACCGAATAAAACTTCATCTGCATTTCCTAAAACTACTTTACGTTCTGCTTGTAAATGATAGAGTGCCGATTTATCATAAAATTTGGAGCCTCCTTCGGTAAATGATGTTTTAGAAGTAATGCTATTCATTGCAGAATCGAAACGTTCAGTACCTGGCTCAAACCTATCTACGTAAGGGTATCCAGCGTTTTGATAAATGGTACTGGTTGCGTTCGCGCCTTGCGGAGAGGTTCCTAAATTTGCATAATATGATGCTTCTTCATGCCATGATTTTACCGAATCTTGGTAAACATTTAAGACAGAATCTGCGGCATCAAAATCAAATGGAAAAGATTGTGGCGGATAACCTGGTAACTTTCTTGCTCTTTTAGAAATAAAATTAGCCCAATAATTTCGGTAGTCGCCACTCCATGTAGTCCCTACAAGTCCTGTCCCACTTGACGATGGCTTATGTAAGTCTTGTAATAGTTGAGCGGTAAAAACGGCATCGTAAGAATTTCCTGCATCTTCATGTGTTGAATAAGCTCGCACAAACCAATTCTCTCCTTTAACTTCTAATCTATTTTGAAAAAATAAAATGTCTTTTAAACTATACCTGTTGTCGCCTTGGTAAACCGTTGTACCGTTCCCCATGTTAAAGGCGTAAATTAATTCTGTAGTTGGGTTAAGTCTGTAATGTAATGCAGAGGCTACTTTTAAATTTTTGGTATTATAATCTACTAAGTCTTTTTCCTCGTAACCCTTTCTGTGCCATATTCCTAGGCCGGGGTAGTTTACTCTTCCATTTTTATCGGAAGCATTGTTTCCGCGTGGGTCAAAGTTTTCATCACCATATCTGTTAACCGCATCGTAACCTCCCGGGTTGTTTATACCCACCGTTGATTGTGGAGTTGCTGCCATATTGGTAGCTTCCCAGTCATAGGCACGCATGTAATAGATATTTGTTTTAAATGCGAATTTATCAATGCCATTTCTGTTTTTATAAACGCGAGCATACCTAATTGCAGATTCAAATAAACCACGTTCGCCAACTTTAGACATTACGGTTAAACCCGCAGAATTAAAGGGGTTGCGCGTTTGCATGCTAATAACACCATTAAAAGCGTTTGGACCATAAAACGCCGAACTAGCACCAACAATTAAATCTACTTTTTGTACATCAATTTCAGATGAACCTAAAAAGTTTCCCAATGAAAAATTTAAACCTGGTGCTTGGTTATCTACACCATCGATTAATTGTAAAGAACGAACTGGAGAGGTACTGTTGAAACCCCTGGTGTTAATTACCTTGAAGCCAATACTTGCTGCTGTTAAATCAACACCTTTCAGTTGTCCTAAACCTTCATAAAAGTTTGCAGCCGAAGTTTGTTTGATAGAAATTAAATCCATCGACTCAACCGTTAATGGTGCTTCTTTTTGCTTTTCGGTTAGCCTAGAAGACTGCACCACCGCGGTTTTGCTGGTAACTACGTTTTCTTCTAACAACACATCTATGGTGGTTTTATTTTTTGCAACCTGCAACTCTATGGGTTTATAACCCAAATAAGTAATGAGTAATGTTTTGCTGGTTGTAAGGTCTAGGTTTAAAACAAAACGACCATTTAGGTCGGTATTGGTTCCTAGTGCTGTTCCTTTAACGGAAACGGTTGCTGAATAAATTCCTTGTCTAGTAATTTTATCTTTTACACTACCGGAAACCTTTTGGGTTTGTGCAATTGCCGAATTCAAACTGAAAAAAAACAATAAAGCAAACCCTATTTTTTGTGTTTGATTAAGTAATGTTTTAACCATAGATTTTTTTTATGATTTCCAATTTAGTAAATTTTTATGATTGTGATTTAATTTATCAAGAAAAGGGTTATTAATTGCCCGCAAACGCATTCCAGCCCTGAGCCTTGAGCGGATAAACCTTTTCGTTTTTACTCACCATAATGGTACCAGAAGCCTCATCAGTCATGTGACCAATAATTGAAAAAGCGATTTGTCCTTTGATTTTTTCGAAATCATTTTGGCTAACCGTAAACAATAATTCATAATCTTCACCGCCGTTTAACGCACACATGGTTGGGTCTAAAGCAAACTCTCTTGCTGCGTTTACAGTAACTGGGTCGATCGGAATTTTTTCTTCATATATAGTACAACCTAATCCAGATGCTTTACTCAGGTGAATTAGCTCTGATGCTAAACCATCAGAAACATCTATCATTGCCGTTGGAATTAATGCTAATTCCTCGAATAATTCTACAATGTCTTTTCTTGCTTCTGGCTTTAATTGTCTTTCTATTATGTAATCGAAACCCGCTAACTCCGGCTGCATATTAGGGTTAGCAAGGAACACTTGTTTTTCTCTTTCTAGTATTTGTAAGCCCATATAAGCAGAACCCAAGTCGCCTGACACACAAATTAGATCGTTAATTTTTGCGGTGTCTCTTTTAACTGCTGTAGCTGGTGCTGCTAACATACCAACTGCTGTAACGCTAATTACCAATCCTTGTTGAGAAGAAGAGGTATCGCCACCTACTAAATCCACTCCATATTTATTACAAGCCAACAACATACCTGCGTAAATTTCTTCTACAGCTTCTAATGAAAACCTACTTGAAAAACCCATGGAAACCAGCACCTGTGTTGGCTTTGCGTTCATGGCATAAATGTCGCTAAGGTTAACCATAATCGATTTATAGCCCAAGTGTTTCAATGGTACGTAAGCTAAATCAAAATGAACGCCTTCTAATAATAAGTCGGTGCTCAATACGGTTTGATTTCCTTCGTGGTTTATTATAGCAGCGTCATCACCAACGCCTTTAAGGGTTGTAGCGTTTGTTAAAGATATGTTTTTTGTTAAATGTGCTATTAATCCGAATTCGCCTAAAGCGGAAATTTCTGTACGGCCTGTGTTTTCAAACATAATTATAATTAAAAAATAGTGACTTGTATTAGTTGATCGTTTTTAAAGGGGTAGTCTGTGGTATAATGCAAACCGCGGCTTTCCTTTCGCAAAGTAGCTGATTTTATGATAATATAGGCCACTTGTATCAAGTTTCTTAACTCGCACAAGGGTACAGAAACTTTTGTTTTTTTATAAAAACTTTCTGTTTCGTCGTAAATTAATTTCAAACGTCGTTCTGCTCTTTCCAATCTAAAATCGGAGCGCACAATTCCTACGTAATCGCTCATAATTCTTTGCACTTCTCTTAAGTTATGCGTTACTAAAATATCTTCGTTAGATTGTGAGGTGCCTTGATCGTTCCAATCTGGAATGGTTTCACAATTTTGAATCCTTTCAATTTCTTTTATTGCTATTTCAAAAGCACGGTGTGCAAACACCAAAGCTTCTAATAAAGAATTCGATGCCAAACGGTTTGCGCCGTGTAAGCCAGTGGATGCGCACTCTCCACAGGCATATAAATTTTGAATACTTGATCTACTGTTTTCATCAACCATAATTCCACCACACATATAATGTGCAGCAGGAACTACAGGAATTAAATCTTTGCTCATATCAATACCAATGCTTAAGCACTTAGCATAAATATTTGGGAACTCATGCATTAATTCTGTTTTACCAATATGTCGCATATCTAAAAACACGCAATCCGCTCCCGACTTTTTCATTTCTGCATCAATGGCTCTTGCTACAATGTCTCTTGGTGCCAAGGAACCCCTTGGATCTACTGCGTTTACAAAAGCTTCGCCTTTCTTATTTTTTAAAATTCCACCATGTCCCCTTAAAGCTTCTGATATTAAAAAACTTGGGTAAACGCCAGGTTCATATAAAGCGGTTGGGTGAAATTGAATAAATTCCATATTGCTCACCTTACCCTTGGCACGGTAAACCATACTCAAACCGTCGCCAGTTGCAATGGTTGGGTTGGTGGTAGTACTATAAGCGTGTCCTGCGCCACCACTGGCCATTAGGGTAACCTTTGCACTAATGGTTTCTATTTTATTGTTCAGCGTATTTAATACATATACACCCAAACAAGTTTTTTGAGAATTTTTATCTACTGTTTTACCTAAGTGGTGTTCGGTAATTAATTCTAATGCAAAGTAATGGCTATAGATTTCAATGTTTGGATGTTCATGAATTTGCTTTAATAAAACCTTCTCAATTTCTAAACCAGTAATGTCTTTGAAATGCAAAACTCGATGTGCAGAATGTCCACCCTCTTTGGCTAAATGATATTCACCAACTGGATTTCTATCAAATTGAATACCATAGTCAATAATTTCTTGAATGCGTGCAGGCCCTTGTTTTACAACCATTTCCACTATAGCGCGATTGCATAAACCATCGCCCGCTATCAGTGTATCAGAAATATGGTTTTCATAACTGTCCGATTTATCTATTACAACAGCTACACCACCTTGTGCGTATTTCGTATTCGACTCTTCTTCGTTTGCTTTGGTAATAATGCAAACTTTTCCAAAGGCTGCAGCTTTCAAAGCAAAGCTTAAACCTGCAATTCCCGATCCGACAACTAAAAAATCTGTTTTCTTCATTTTATGTGTTGAAGTAATGTTCATAAGCGCCACTTTACTGTTAACAAAATGAGCATAACTATAGCGTAACTATTTTTTTTAAGTAAACATGGAAAGTTATACCATACTTCTCCTCAAAATTCGAAAGCTTATTCACAAATTGTTCACAAATTTAACAAATGTCTTATTAACTGAACAACAATTCACAAGTACTTAACATCTTGTTATTATATTGATATATAAGATATTAGGTTGTTTTACTGTGTATAACTTGTGTATTAATGGTGAATAACTATTAAAATCTAATTATTAGCTGTAGTTATTAGGCTTATCAACGGCTTAATCATCACCATCAATTTCTTTTTAAAAAGAAAAATGATATTTTATTATACCGTTAATAATTTACAATTTTGAATATGCAATTTTCAATTTCAGAAATACAAATTTCAAATACTTTAACGAACAAAGGTTATTTAGATTTAACCATTGATCCAACACTCAATTTGTTTGATGAAATTAATATATTAAAAAAGGAAAAAAATGCAGTAATTCTAGCACATTATTATCAAGATGCAGATATTCAAGATATCGCAGATTATATTGGTGATAGTTTAGGTTTATCTCAAGAAGCTGCAAATACCAATGCGGATATTATTGTTTTTGCGGGTGTACATTTCATGGCAGAAACTGCTAAAATTTTATCACCAAAGAAGAAAGTTTTATTACCAGATTTAAAAGCCGGATGTTCCTTAGCTGATTCATGTCAACCTAATGATTTTCAATTATTTAAAAATAAATATCCAGAACATATAGTTATTTCATATGTCAATTGTTCAGCAGAAATTAAAGCTTTAACTGATATTGTTTGTACCTCTTCAAATGCTGTACAAATTGTTAATTCATTACCTAAAGATCAAAAAATAATATTTGCACCAGATAAAAATTTAGGAGCTTATGTAAATAAAATTACAGGCAGAAATATGTTATTATGGAATGGTGCTTGTATGGTACATGAAATTTTTTCTTTAGAAAAGATTACCAAATTAAAATTAAGAAATCCTGAAGCTTTAATTTTAGCTCATCCCGAATGTGAAGAAAGTATTTTAAATGTTGCAGATTTTATTGGATCTACTACTGCATTATTAAATTACAGTATTAAATCAAATAATCAATCTTTTATTGTAGCTACTGAATCGGGCATATTACACCAAATGCATTTGAGTAGTCCTAATAAAACATTTATACCCGCACCACCTAATGCCAATTGTGCTTGTAATGATTGCCCACATATGAAATTGAATACTTTGGAAAAAATATACAATTGCATGAAATACGAATTACCTGAAATAATTTTACCTGATGAATTAATTCAAAAAGCAAAACATCCAATTTCAGAAATGTTAAGATTATCTAAAGAATTAGGATTATAAATATGCCTCTTATTAAAGCTGTTAATGGTGTTTCACCTATTATTGATTCCACTGTTTTTATTGCAGAAAATGCAACTATTGTTGGTCAAGTTACTATTGGTGCAGGAAGTAGTGTTTGGTTTAACGCTATCATCAGAGGCGATGTAAATACGATTACTATTGGTGAACGAACCAATATTCAAGATGCAGCCATGATTCATTGTACTTATCAAAAAGCAAGTACTCAAATTGGCAATGATGTGTCTATTGGTCATTTAGCAATTATTCATGGATGCACCATCCATGACCATGTATTAATTGGTATGAGAGCTTTGGTAATGGATCATGCAGTTGTGGAACCTTATTGTATTATTGCTGCTGGTGCATTGGTATTAGAAAATACGATTTGCGAAAGTGGATATATTTATGCTGGTACACCTGCAAAAAAAATTAAACCTATTTCAGCAGAACAAAGAGCTTTATTAGATCAGTTACCTCTTAATTATCAGTTATATACTACTTGGTTTTAATAGTTAATTCTAAATCCCAGTTAGCCCTAACCTTTATATTTCCTGGAAAATAATCAACTAGTTCAGCTTGTTTTTTATTTATATAATCACCACTATCCCAATAATTATTATTGTTATCATCATGTATGATTCTTAATTTATAATCACCTGGATTTAAATTCCTAAAGTTTATTTTTTCTTCTTTGGATATTATTCTTGCAACAACTTTATCGTTACCAATTAATTCATATATATAATTGTGATCGCTTTGTTTAGCTGTAATTACTATATTTCCTAAGTTTTCTTCATTATATAACTTTAAATTATATTGAATTTTTTTGTTGTATTCATTATTGAAATCTTTCAATACACTATCACCTATTATTAAGGTATATTTTTTTCCGCTTAAATAATCATAATCAATAGAGATGTTTTTTCTAGTATTACTTAACTTAATTGTTGTTGGAATGTATTTTATACTATCTGTTTTTAAGTAAATAGAATCTTTGTTTAAAATAGTTAGTGGTTCTGAATGGCTTATACTTATTGACTTTTGGTTGGTTATCTCTAATCCTAATAATGTTTTTCTTTTGTTTTTTTCATTTTTAAAACTAATTGTATCCTGATAGTTTTCTGCATTAATAATTAATTTAATACTATCACTTTTATCCTTTAAATAGATTTCTAAACTATCGGTATTTAATTTATCTACTAAATCCACTTGATTATTTGGAATCAATTGATATTTAATTCTATTTACTTTTTGATTAAATATTAAGGCTATTTTTTTATTTGTATAACTACTGTCTTTGATTTTTACTTTGCTAGGTATTCCTTTAAATATAGGTATTACAGCCAATGCCGTATCATTTTTTAATGCTAGTATGTTGTGTGAGAATCCAATCATTTCATCATCAGCATCGTATTTTTTATTGTTATTGCTTTCTAATAACGCACTAACTTGATAGTTTCCTTCTTTGATATTTTTAATTTGATAGTATCCTTGTGCATTTGTTCTTGCATAATAATCAGGTTTATTCAAATAGATATTACTATCGTTTAATGTATTAACATATAAACCTACGATTACATCTTTTAAAAATTCATTTTTAAATGCATCTTTAATTTGACCTCTAATGCTTATAGAATCTAGCTTTGAGCCTGTTGAAAACACATAAGAAAAATCTTTTAGTACGTTGGATTCTGTAAAATCTGCTATTGATTCACCAAAATTTATGGAATAAGTAGTGTTGGGTTTTAATTCTCCATCAATAGTTAGTGCTATTTTCTTACCATTCAATTTGGTCTTTAATTTCAGACCTGCGCTTGGTCCAATAATAATTTGTTCGTCGGGATTTTTTAATTGTAAGTATTCATCAAAGACCAATTCTATGTTTTTACTTTTAAAATTGGTTTCCATATTTGCCGGTTTGGCTTTAATCAAAACCGGAGCAGCCGTATCCTTCTCACCTCCAGTTAATCCAACCATATTGGCACAAGAAGAATGAATTACAATAAGTCCAAATAATAAGGTTTTTAGTTTATTCAATTTATATTTACTTGAATATCAGTATATTATATTAATTATTCATATGAATCATGAGCACACTAATGTCTGCTGGAGATACACCTGAAATTCTAGAAGCTTGGCCCAATGTTCTTGGTTTAATCTTTAATAATTTTTCCCTGGCTTCTTTTGACAATGATGAAATGTTACCGTATTCAAAATTTGGATTAATTAACTTCTCTTCCAAGTTTTTTATTTTAGCAACCATTTCCATTTCCTTTTCTAAATAGCTTTCGTATTTAACTTTTATTTCTGCTTGTTCTACAAATTCTGCATCCATATTTGCTAATATATTTTGGAGTTGTTCATCTCCTTTAGCCAAATCTGCTATTTCAATTTGAGGTCTAAGTAAAAGGTTAATTAATTTTACGCTATGTGGAATTTCGTTGGTTTCTTTTGAAACTAATATTTGATTGATCGCAGACGGATCAATACTTTTTTCTTTTAAGTATTTAATTAGTTCGTCAGTTTGTTTGATTTTGTTATTTACTCGATCAATTCTTTCTTGATCTGCTAAACCTAAATTAAAAGCCATTTGGCTTAACCTGATATCTGCATTATCTTGTCTTAATAACAATCTGTGTTCAGCCCTAGACGTAAACATACGATAAGGTTCTTCAGTACCCTTTGTTACCAAATCATCTATCAATACACCAATATAAGATTCTGATCTTTTTAAAATTAACTCTTCTTGGTTGTTACAATTTTTATGTGCATTGATTCCTGCAATGAAACCTTGGCAAGCCGCTTCTTCATATCCAGTAGTTCCATTTATCTGACCTGCAAAAAACAAGTTTTTAATTTGTTTGGTTTCTAAACTTAGGCTTAATTGGGTTGGTGGAAAATAATCGTATTCTATTGCGTAACCAGGTCTGAACATTTTAGCATTTTCAAATCCTTGTATTTTTCTTAATGCTTTTAATTGAATGTCCTCTGGTAAAGAAGTAGAAAAACCATTGACATAAATTTCTACTGTATTCCAACCCTCCGGTTCAACAAAAATTTGATGTCTATTTCTGTCTGCAAACCTATTTATTTTATCTTCAATAGATGGACAGTATCTCGGACCCAATCCTTTAATTCTACCGGCAAACATTGGTGACCTATCAAAACCTTCTTTTAATATTTCATGAACCTCATCGTTGGTATAGGTGATATAGCAACTTCTTTGTTCTTTTGGTATTTCAATATCTTTATAAGAGAACTTACCAGGGTTTTCATCCCCCTTTTGTTCTTCCATTAATTCATAATTTAAACTTCTACCATCCACCCTTGGAGGTGTACCTGTTTTCATTCTTCCAGATTCGAATCCTAATTGTTGTAATTGTTCAGTTAAACCTGTTGCTGCTTTTTCTGCTGTTCTTCCACCACCAAATCTTTTTTCACCGATATGTATTACTCCATTTAAAAAAGTACCATTGGTTAATACAACTGCTTTTGCTTCGAAACTAATTCCCAACCCTGTTTTAACACCTACCACTTTACCCTTCTCAATTATCAATTCAGAAACCATGTCTTGCCAAAAATCTACATTAGGTGTTTGTTCTAATGCTAATCTCCATTCTTCTGCAAAACGCATACGATCATTTTGTGCTCTTGGGCTCCACATTGCTGGTCCTTTAGATCTATTCAGCATTCTAAATTGAATGGTACTTTTATCTGTAATGATTCCAGAATAACCACCCATTGCATCTATTTCTCTAACAATTTGTCCTTTTGCTACACCACCCATTGCAGGGTTGCACGACATCTGTGCAATAACACCCATGTTCATGGTAATAAGCAAAACACTTGATCCCAAATTGGCTGCTGCCGCTGCTGCTTCACAACCAGCATGTCCAGCACCAACTACAATAACATCATATGATGAATTCATTTTAAAATTTTATGTTTCCCGTGGAACATTCCATTTCGGTATCACAAAGATAGAAATTATTGCCATTATGCCCCTTTTTGAATAAATATCTTTTTTAATAGACAAGGACTCTAAAATGTATCTTTAACTATGTTTTAAATGTTTCATGTGGAACATGCTATTCTTTAACTATTGTATTTAAAATCCCTTATACTTTGTGTTGCTTTATTATTATATATAGAATCTTGCAATTAAACTAGCCTTATATATCAACAATTCAAATGATCTCTTCTTATATACACGGTTGGTTATATATACTATTAATTCAACATATAGATTGATTTTGGCCTGCAGCACCCCGCTTTTCTTTAATCAACAATTGAACAAAACATATTTCTTTTCATTTTATTCAGCATCCAACCTTTGTAGCATTCAACCGTTAAATAAAATCTTTGGTATAAACAATTTACCAGAAACCATGCAACCTAAACCCCATTCCCAAAATGTTCCACATGAAACATTTTAGTGTTTTGAAACTCCAGTTTTACGATTCAAATGTTCCCCAAACCAACCTCTTTTTCGTCTCGAAAAAACCACTTGATACCAGTTAAAAAAACCACAAAAAAATCCGAAGAAATACGTCCATAAATTGATCTAAAATCTTCTAAATTTTTTCAAAAAGTTTGTTGCAAAAACATCCGTTTTTTGATAGAATAAAATGTAACAATAAGAGCACAATCTTTGATCAAAAACAGACACTAAATTTCACCAAAGACCTTCAAAATCGATGTCAATTATAATTTTAGCAAAAACTTCAAATTTATAATTTAAAATATGCTCAAAGCCAATAATCATAAGTGTTTCAGCGCAATAGTTGTTGTTTATAATGATTCTAAATAAGGAGATTGAAAGTCAAAAGGATAAAAGACTTTTTGGCTAGATAAATTTAGCGTTAAAACACTATTAAATAAAAAAATAAAAAAAATTTTGGTTTGTATAAAAATTTTAATAGATTGCATTTCCTATTGTCCCTAAAAGGCAAAGGAAAAACAGAAACAACCTTAAAAAATACCATACTAAATTTAACTGTTTATGAGAATTAATTTTTACAAACACATGAGAGTTGTCCTACTAATTTTAGTAGCAACTTTTTTGACAAACGCAACATTTGCGCAAGCATTGTCGGGTGTCAAAACCATTGACCCTGCTGGATCAGGAGCAAACAACTACTTAACGTTTTCTTCAGCAATTGACTCGCTGAATAAGTACGGTGTAGGTACAGGTGGTGTAACTTATAATGTTGCCGCTGGTGCAACATTTGCAGAAACAAAATCACTTGTTTTAAAAGCAACTGGTACTGCTGCAAATCCAATTGTGTTCCAAAAATCTGGAACAGGAGCTAATCCAATCATCAATCCTACTTTAGGATCGATTGCAACTGGTGCAAGTTATTCATACAACGGAGACGTTGCCTTGAAAATTGTCGGTTCGGATTATGTAACTTGGGATGCGATCAATATCATCGAACCTGCGGGTTTAAGTTCTGTTGCTTTAACAGAATATGGTATTGCTATTTTGCCTGCAACAGCAACAAATGGTGCTAAAAACATTACGATCAAAAACAGTAAGATTTCTTTATCAAGAACAACACTATATTCAACAGGTATTTTTAATTCTGGTTATTATGGTGAAACATTTGTTGGTAATTACGCAACCAGCACAGATGGACGTAACGAAAACATCTATATCTTAAACAACATAGTTGACAACTGTTATTCAGGTGTATATATGTATGGTTCTTACAGTTCGGCTGCGCCATATCCTTTATACGATAACAACATTGTCATTAGAAATAATACCATTTCAAATTTCTCAGGAAGTACTGCAACAGCTTACGCATTATATGCATATTATGTAGATAGTATTTATGTTAAAGGTAATACCATTTCAAATGGTACAGGTCAAACTTCAACATTATATGGCGCATATTTAGTAGGCGGTACGATGTCTGAAGCAAGAATTGACTCTAATAGCTTTGATTTACAATTTGCTGGTACAACTTCTCAACAGTCATTTATATATTGCGGTTTAGGTGCTTCTGGTACAACTAATACGGTATCATATATTGGAAACAAGTTTAAGATAAACTCAACCACAGCAACTTCATCTACTATTTATGGTTTATACCATTATGGTTCAGCGAAAACACAAATTATCAAAAACAACTTGTTTTATGGTTCATCTCAAGGTTCTTCAACTGTAAACTACACAGGTTCTGTTTATCATTTATATGTATCGTCTTCAGCTAACACAACTGTTACAGGTTCAAGTTTAACCATTGAAGGTAATACAATTAGAGACTTTTCACGTTTACAAACTTCAGCTGGTAGTACAGGAACATATTATGGATACTATCTAACTGGTGGAGCGGCAACAGTTAATATTAATAATAATAAAATTGTTAACCTAAGTTTAACGAATACAACTAGTTCATCTTATATGATGTATATATCTGAGTCGCCATCGACAATCAGAAATGTATACAACAATACAATTGACTCAATATATACTGGTGGTGGTACAATGTATGGTATGTACACTACTTCAGGTGCAACAGTTAATATTTACAACAACTTAATCAGAGGTATTGCTTCTAATAAATCTACCTCAACTGCGGGTGTGGTTTATGGTTTATATACAGCGGGTGGTACAACGTTAAATATCTACAATAACATCATTGCAGATTTACGTACACCTTACGCAACTTCAATTAACTCAATTCATGGTATTTCATTACAAGGTGGAACAACTGTAAACTTATCTTATAATACAGTTTATTTATCTGGTACTGGTGCTACAACAGCTGCAACTACTTTCGGATCTTCTGCAATGTATTACTCAACAGCAGTTGGTTCTTTAGTTTCTAAAAACAACATTTTCTATAATACTTGTACTGCTGGCCCTGCCGGTGTGGTAACAGCTATTAGAAGAAGTGCTGTTTTAACTACTACACCAAACTACAATGGTGCATCTAATAACAATATTTATTATGCAGGTGCAGTAGCAAGTGGTAAATACTTAATTTATTGGGATGGTACAGCTGGTTTAACTGGTAAAGACTCTGTATTGGCTTCATATAAATCGCGTGTGGCTTCTGCTGATGCGCTTTCATTAGCTGGTGCGTTGACCTTCAGTAACACAACCGCTCCAATGGATTTACACATCAATGGTACATCTGCTACTTTAGTAGAGTCAGCTGCACAACCAGTAACTGGTATCACTACCGATTTTGATGGTAACGTAAGAAATGTAAACACACCTGATGTCGGAGCTGACGAAGGTACTTTTACTGCAGGTCCAGATATTCAAGGTCCAGCTATTTCTTATACCAATTTAGCAAGTACAGGTTTCTTAACTAACAGAACTATTTCGGTGAACATTACTGATAGAACAGGTATCAATACCACTTCAGGAACTTCTCCTCGTTTATATTTCCGTAAGAGAGAAAATATCAATAATACATACAATGGCAATACCAGTGCAACTACTGGTTGGAAATATGTAGAGTCTACGAACACTACTTCGCCATTCAGTTTCACGATTGATTATACTAAGTTAAATGTTACTCCTGTAGTAGGTGATACTATTCAATACTTTGTAGTAGCACAAGATGCGGCAACAACACCAAACTTTAGTGTGAACTCTGGTATTTTAACAACTCCTACAACAGTTGCTTTAACAAGTGCTAACTTCCCGGTAATAGGAACTATCAATCAATATAAATTATTACCAGCCGTACCAGCAGTTATTACTGTAGGTACAGGTGGAACATACCCTAACTTAACAGGTGCTACAGTATCTGGTTCTGGTGGAGGTGTATTCGAATTTATCAACGGAGCAACAATGACTCAAGATGTGACTATTCAAGTATTATCACATTTAGATGAAACAGGTGCTGTTGCCTTAAACCAAGCTACCGAAGAAGGTGCTGGTGCGGGTACATACAAAATTAACATTGTACCGGCTGCTGCTACAGAAGATAGTATCCGTGGTACATACGTTGGTGCTTTGGTTCGTTTGAATCAAGCTGACCGTGTAACTATTAATGGTAGTTATGCTGGTTCTGGAAACTATTTGGTTTTCATTAACAAAAGTAAAACTTCAAATACAGGTGATTTACAAATTTCAGATGGTGGTTCAACTTTAAATGGTTGCCAAAATATCACTGTTAAAAACTGTACGTTTACAGCACCATTTATTGCTAGAACTACTTCTGCAATCACTAACGTAGGTATTTCATTATCTGGATCTGGTGGACCAGTTTCTGGAGGTGGTTTACACGACAACGTAACCATTGATAGTAATATATTTACTGGTGTTTACTACGGTATTTATGCGGTAGGTAATAATCCAAGAGAATACCAAAATTTAAAAATCAGATGGAATAACATGGGTTCTGTGGATAACAGAATCGGTCGTGCTGGTATTTATGTTGCTGGTGCAAACAAGGCCTTAATTTTCAAAAACACAATTTTTGGAATTAAGACTTTAGACTATTATACTACAGGTATCGATATTGCATCTGGTAATGTTACCAATTCAAGAATTGATGCAAACGTGATCTATGATATTGCTTACACAGGAACAAGTGGTGGATGGGCTTCACGAGGAATGAATATTGCTCAATCTGCTCCAAACGCAAACGATACCATTGTGAATAACATGATTTCTGGTGTACGTTCAGATGGTTATAGTTCTATGTCATATGCAGCCTGTGGTATGTATGTTCAAAATGGTTCAGGTTATTTAATTGCAAATAACTCGATAAACCTTTATGGTTTTTCAAACAGTACAACCATGACTACTCAGTCGGTTACTGCTGCATTCCACGCAACCGCAACTCCAAGTAAAATTGATTTCAGAAATAACCTTTGTGTAAATAATTTAAATAACCCTAATCCAGCTGGACAATCTACTGCATTCAACGCAGCGGCTTGGTTTGCAGGTTCGGTAACAAATGGTGGTCAAGTAACAGCTTTAGATAACAACAACTACAACGTAGATTTAAACCCAAGAGGTTTTGTTATGGGAGTTGGTTCATTATTCTATCCAGACATCACTACTTATTCATTGGCAACAGGAACAGATAAAAACTCTTTCTCTGATATTCCTCGTTTTGTCGATTCAAACAACTTGCATATCAATGCAGGTACAACAGGTACTTTATTAGAGTCACATGGACAAAACATTGTAGGTATCAATAGAGATATTGATGGCCAGGTTCGTCCGGGTCCAACAGGATCTACTAATGGTGGTGCAATCAGATCAGATATTGGTGCAGACGAGTTAGACGGTGTGTATTTAGCAGACGTTTTTGCTCCAACTGTATTAATTGACTCTATTTCACCAGCAGTTAATGCTTGTTCTCAAAAAGCACATACATTCTACTTTACAGTTTACGATTTAGGAGGTGTAGATACTGCTCAAGTAATCTATACAGTAAACGGTGTTTTACAAACCCCATTCTTAGCAACTAAAACAGCGCAAAGTAAATACCGTGCGGTAATTCCAGCTGTTGCACCTGGATTACCAGTAAAAGTGTACATGTTTGCAAAAGACTCGGTGGGTAATAAAAACACCAAACTATATAAAACATATACTGATGCGAAGTTTAACTTCACAGCTACTACTAATGCAGATACCATTGCTTTAGGAAGTACTGTAGGTTTAAATGCAAACATGCCAAACACCACCATTACCATGAGTGGTAGTACGGTTGTTTCATCAACAGGATATCCAAGTCCATACAACACTACTTATTGGGGTAACAAAGAGCAGTTCTTATATACTGCTGCTGAGTTAACGGCAAAAGGATTTGTGGCTGGAAAAATTACAGAATTAGGATTACAAGTGGGTGCGGTAACTACAACTTTACCATTAACTAACTTTACTATTTCAATGGGTCATACAACCAATACAGCAATGTCTGGTTTTATTACTAGTGGTTTAAACACTGTATATATGAACCCATCATATACTATTTTACCAAACCAAGTAAATACGCATACTTTCCAAACACCATTTATTTGGGATGGGGTATCGAATATCGTGATTGAAACTTGTTTCAATAACTCAAACTGGAATGGTTCACAAACTATTTACTATTCAACTACATCAAACGTTTCATGTGTATACAGTTATGCGGATGCTGCTACAGTATGTGCTAGCCCTTCGTCAGCTTATACTTCTGCAAACAGACCTAACTTTATCATTAGCCAACCATTACAAGCTACTTATAATTGGTCATCTAGTGCAAACGGAGGTTTAGCAAGTACTAATATTATCAACCCGAATGCTACCCCAACAGGTACACCAGGTTTATATTCATACATTTTAGCTGCTACTAGCAATGGATGTACTTGGACAGATACTATTGATGTTCGTGTAATTACAGCTGTAACTCCATCGGCAAGTTTCCGTACGGATACAGTTGCGGGTGTTGCGGGTGCTAAACCAACAACTATTAATGTAATTAACTCGGCTACTAATTATCCAAACACTTGGAAATATACTATTACGCCAAATACTTACATTTTTGTAAACAATACTACTGCTACAAGTAAAGCACCTAAATTGCAATTTACTAGAGCAGGTGTTTATTCAATTAAACAAAAAGTACAAAATGCTGCAGGAACTGACTCTTTAACTAGAACAAACTACATCAGCATTTCACTTAAATATTGTGATGCAGCGGCTTCATATGCTGGATATAACTATATTTCATCTGTTGGTTTAACTTCAATGAATGTAACATCTGGTTTAACTGCATTGCCAGCATACAATAACTTTACAGATTCAAGTTCAATTTTACCAGCTTCATTAGTTGCAGGTAGATCAGATACTGTAAAAATTAAATTAGCGGCAGGTTCATACGGTTGGACTACAAGTAATGCAACTGCAGCTTGGATTGACTACAACAGAAACGGTCAATTCGAAACTTCTGAGAAATTAGGAGAGATTGCAATTGCAGCAGCAGCAACAACAGGAAACCTAGTATTCAAAGTACCTTACACTGCTGAAACTGGTGTTACCAGAATGAGAGTACGTACAGATGCTTATAATACAACTGGTGTTAATGCATGTGGAACTAGTAGCTATGGCGAAATCGAAGATTACGCAGTTAACATTGCAGCAGCTCCATTAATGGCATTGAACCGCACAAAAGTAGAACAAGATACAGTAGCTGTTTTACCAGCAACCACCAATGCGGTTGTATTGCGTTCGAAAGTAATTGTAACAGGTTATACTAACCGTTTATCATTGACTTCGTTGACAATGAATACAACAGGTACAACTAACCTTTCAGATATTACTAATATCAAAATTTACTCAACAGGTAATGTTGATACCTTTAACACAGCAACTCCTATTTATACAGCAACTCCAGCGGCAACAATTGTAGCACCAGTGAACGTATTATTAGAAGGTGATACCAACTATTTCTGGGTGGCTTACGATGTAGCAAGTGCTGCAGTAGTAGGTAATTCAATGGATGCAGCAATTACTTCAATGACAATTGGTGGTACTGCTGTAACGCCTACGAATTCATCGCCAGCAGGTGTTAAAAAGATTTTAACACAAGCAACGGTAAATACCATTGTAGGTTACCAACCATTTAACGCAATTCCAGTATATGCGGGTACATTAGATAACCCGGTAATTGCTGCTAAAATTACCATGAACAATGGTGTTATTAGCTACTTAAAAGAATTGAAATTTGCATTAGCGAATACTAAATTAGCTTCGTTAAGTTCTATGAGAGTGGTTTACACTGGAAGCGACAGTACATATACTACTATTAACAAAAAACAAATAGGTATAGTTCCATTGTCTTTCTCAGGTACAATTACATTTAAGGATAGTGTTAAATTAGCAACAGGCGAGAACTATTTCTGGTTATTAGCAAACATGTCAAGTTCAGCTGCAACAGGAGATACATTAGATGCAACTTTCGTAAGTGCAAAAGTTCAATCTAGTACGATAGCTTCTACATTAGTTGCACCAGCAGGTGTGCGTAAAGTGGCAGCATTCCCTATTACAGGTTGTTCTTCTTCTTCATTGTATACCGGATATGAAAATATCGGTTACGTGAAAGTGGGTAACTTTGTAAATCAAAGTACGCCAACATTAGATGTATTGAATAACGCTGCAGCAACACAACAATACAGTAACTTCGGAAGTTTACCTGGCTTAACCATGCAAGTGGAAGTTCCTGTTGCATACAAAGTAAACGTAGTAACCAAATCTGCATATTTATATAATACAGCCGTTAACGTATTTGTTGACTTAAACCAAAACGGAACATTCGATTTACCAAAAGAGCGTATTGCTAAAAAACTATTAACTAGCGTAATCTCTGATCGTAATGTGATTGGAAATATGAAATTGCCAATTGGAACTAAAGGTGGTAAAACAGTTATGAGAATTGTAGCTTCAGAAACATCTGTTGATACTACTCCTGCTTGTGCTACTTATAGCTATGGTGAAACAGAAGATTACATCATTACAGTATTACCAGCACCTCCAGGTGATTACTTTGCGCCAATTATTTCAAATGTTACTTTAACCCCAGATTCATCTTGTATTTCTGTTGCACACACAATTTCTGCAACAATTAAAGATACAACTGGAGTAGATAGTGTTTGGATTAACTGGACTAAAGACGGAAATGCACAAACAGCTATTGTAATGACTCACGTAGGTGATGTATATTCTGGAACAATTCCAGCTCAAGGAAAATCGGTTGTAAGATTTAACTTATTGGCACAAGACAATAGCCCAAGAGCAAACGAAAGCACAACTAAATCTGATGTATACCGTGACGAATACTTGAAAGCTGCATTAAATGCAGGTCCTGATGGTTTCGTTGGTGCAGGTGGAAGTTACCAAATTGATGCTGCTATTAAACGCGAGCCAACATTTGGAACATCAGCATATAGCACAATGGTATATGGTTTCTACAGATACTATGGCGGTATGAAATACCAAGAAATTATAACAGCAGCAGAATTACAAGCCAAAGGTTTAACTGCTGGTGTGATTAATACCATTGCTTGGAATACAACAGGTACACAAAGTACTGATACCATGCTAGACTTTACTGTAAGTATGGGTAATACTTCACAAGGAGATTTAACATCTAGTTATATTACTTCAGGTTTAACCCAAGTAATTAATCCTAGAAAATTTGTACCAGTTGCAGGTGGTTTTGCAAAATCTGCAGTACCATTCAATACCAACTTTGTATGGGATGGGGTATCAAACATTGTGGTATCATGGTGTTGGTCAAACAATGATGGTGGAACTGCATCGTCATCTACTAACCCTTATGTATACTATACTTCAGGTTATAGTTCAGGTATTTCTAGATACTATTATATGGACAATGTATCGTCATCTACAGCATGTGGATGGAGTACAGAAGGTTATTCAACTACTGCTAGAACAGACATTATGTTGAAACAATCTTTACCATATACTTATAACTGGACGCAACAAACAAACGGTGGTTTATCTGCCTTGAATATTCCAAACCCAATTGCAACACCAACAGGTGGTGTAGGTTCATACCAATATGTAGTTACAGTTGGTGATGGTACTTGTACAGCAAATGATACAGTAATGGTAACAGTATTACCTTTACCTACTGTAGACTTAGGTACTGCAACAGGTTTAATTTGCGGTAACACACCTAGAGTATTAGACGCTGGTAACCCAGACGCAGCTAGTTACACTTGGTATGTAAATAACGCAATTGATCCAAATACAAACAGAACAATGGTTGCAAGTGCAGCTGGTATGTACAAAGTAGTGGTTAGAGACAGAGCTGGTCAAACAGGAGTTGACTCAATCAACTTAACAACTGGTGCAGCATTTACTTTCAACATTGGTGCTGATACCTTAGGATTATGTGTGGGTGGAACTAGAACATTAGATCCAGGAACTTACCCATCATACTTATGGTCAACGGGTGCTACTACTAGAACATTAGCAGTTTCAACTACAGGTATTTATTCATTAACTGTATCAAACGCTGGTGGATGTATTGCAACAGATACCTTTAGAGTAGTTTCAGTAGCTCCAACAACAGTTAACTTAGGTGCTGACCAAGCAATTTGTACTAGTGCTCCATTGACATTAGATGCAGGTAACGCAGGTGCAACTTACTTATGGTCAACTGGTGCTACTACTAGAACAATTCAAGCTAAAAATGCTGGTTCTTATTCAGTAAGAGTAAATACAGTAACAGGTTGTACATTATTTGACACCATCGCAATCACTAACTTACCAGCTCCGTCTGTAAGTATAGGTCCTGACTTCCAATTATGTCCAGGTAGTACTTCTATCTTAGATGCAGGAAACGCAGGTAGCACATTCTTGTGGTCAACTGGTGCAACAACACAAACAGTTACAATTTCATCAGCTGGTACTTACTTTGTAACAGTAACAGGTGCTAACGGTTGTGCTACAAACGATACAATTGTAGTAACTCCTAAAACAGCTCCAGTGGTTAACTTAGGTGCAGATCAAAATATCTGTACAAGTGATACAGTTACATTAGATGCAGGTAACGCAGGTGCAACTTACTTATGGTCAACTGGTGCTACAACTCAAACTATCAGAGTTAGTTTAGCAAATACTTACTCAGTAGCAGTAACCAATGTAGGTGGATGTACTACTAACGATGCAATTGTAATTACAAACAAAGCAGTTCCTGTTTCAACATTCACAACACAAGTAGTAGATACAACTAAAGGACAACAAGTTAAATTCACTGCAGTAGCTGCAGCTGGTACAAGCTATGCTTGGAACTTCGGTGATCCAACAAGTACTTCAAATACTTCAAGTTTATCTACTCCAACACATTTATTCAGTGCTCCAGGTAACTACACAGTAACCTTAACTGTAACAAATGTGGCAACAGGATGTAAATCAGTAACACAAACACAGGTAACTGTAACAGGATTTGCGAATGACTTTGCTAAAGCATTCAAATTAGTTGCAGCACCGAATCCTTTCGCTGGAAACACTAAGATTAACTATGAATTGCCAAGCAATGCAAATGTTACCTTAGAAGTATACGACATGATTGGTAGAAAAGTAAGCACTATCGCTAACTCAGCTTACCAAGAATCAGGTGTACATACTTATGATTTCTCTGCAGGTGATAATCAAAATGCAAGTGGAGTTTACATGGTTCGTTTAATTGTAGACGGTCAAGTAGCGATCTTGAGAGTGATTGATATCGCAAACAGATAATCGTTAAAAGCATAAATTGAAAAGGCGACCTAGCAATAGGTCGCCTTTTTTGTTTTTAGTGGAATTATCTAAAAAAGTGTTTGAACAAACATTTAAAATCTATTAAAAGAAAAATTTCAGGTAATTATTATTGTTTGAATAGAAATAATGATTACATTTAATAGTTATCAACCCTATTTTTATGAAAAAACTTTTACGTTTCTTTTTTATTGCTTTTGTTTTTTTAACGGTTAATTTAATAACTAGCAATAGCGCTAAAGCACAATACTGTACAGCACCACACACATCGGCTTCGCCATGTATATCAAATGTGGTATTCTCAACTATTAGTAATAGTTCTGGAACAACTTGTGCAGTTCCATCGTATACTAATTATCCAACAACTACATTCACCGCAACGCTCATCAAAGGTTTATCTTATAATATGAGTGTAGTTAGTACAGGAACCAGTGATAACAAGGTTTCTGTATGGATTGACTTCAATCATGATTTTGTATATGATGCTTCTGAATGGACACAAGTTTATGCTGTTGGTCAAACAGGAAATATCAATATTACTATTCCAACAAATGCAGTATCTGGTCAAACGGGTATGCGAATTCGTTCTAGGTTAGCATCATCACCGAATGGCGCAACAGATCCATGTACTTCTTTTGGTGGTGGAGAAACGGAAGATTATACCGTAACTATTATGGACAATGTTGCATGTACCACACCACCAGTGGCAGGAACAACAGTTGCATCATCTACCTATATTTGTCCAACGGTTAATTTCAATTTGAGTTTAACAGGAAACACTTTTGGTACAGGCTTAACTTATCAATGGCAAGTTTCGGCAGATAGTTTAAGCTGGACAGATATTACTGGTGCTACAAATGTTAGTGCAACATCTGCATTGGGATCAGTACCTTCTTATTATCGTTGTAAATCTACTTGTTCTTCGGTGAGTTCTTATTCTGTTCCGGTAAAAGTTAGACCAAGGCCGCAATTGGCTGCAGGTACTTATACCATGAACCCTACCTTATCACCTTCAGCAACTAACTTTACTTCATTTGCTGATTTTATTTCTTCAGTAAATTGTGGTGTTACTGGGCCTGTAGTTTTAAATGTAAAAAAAGGCACCTATGTTGGTTCACTTAGTTTTTTAAATGTAAGTGGAACATCAGCTGTTAATACCATAACAATTAATGGTGCAAATTCTAAATTAATAGATACACTAACATCTACTAAACCAGATTATATATTACAAATTAGAAATTCAAACTACATCACCATAGACAGTATGACTTTTGAAGCACATGCAAATTCTACAAAAGGCTATGTGGTATCGATGGGTGATTGTAATTATAATACCATAAAAAATTGTAAAATTATTGGTGACCAAACTGGTACTGGAACTACTTTCGGTGGTATCGTTATTTCGGGTTCAACCAGCAGCTATAGCACTGCAACCACTGCCAGATACAATAAAATTTTAAACAATGATATTTCTGGGGGATACTTTGGTATTGCTGCATATGGAAGTACAACCATTGCCAACATGTTTGGTAATCAAATAAAAAACAACATTATTCGTGATTACTATACTTATGGAACTTATTTATATGGTCATGATAGTTTACAATTTGTAAGCAACAATTTTCATCGTTTAAATAGATTGATTACCTCATCTGGTTATGGAGTTTATGTTGCTGGAGGAGGCCAACAATTATTAATTAAAGGAAATCGCATTCACGATTTATTTAATACACCAACTGGAACTTCTGCTTTTTATGGAATATATTTAAGTTCAACAGATGGTACAGTAGCAAAACCAAATTTAATTATCAATAATGCTTTGTATAATTTAAATACTGGCGGTTCGCAATATTGTATATACAATATTGGTTCTGATTATTGTTACTATTATAATAATACACTTTACATTGACAACCCAAGCGCAACGGCTGGTTTAGTGTACGGTTTTTACCAGTCTACGTTAGCAACGGGTATAGAATTAAAGAACAATATTTTTTCAATTAGTAAAGGTGGAAGTGGCGCTAAATATGCGCTTTATTTCGGAACAGCTACAACTATACCAATTAGTAATTATAACAACTTATATGTTAATACAGCTGTAGTTGGTACTGGAGTAAATAACATCGCTTACCATTCTGCAGCTCAAGCAACATTAGCCACTTGGAAAGCATACATGTCTTCGGCATACGATCAAAACAGCGTAAGCGTTGATCCAATTATTGCCAATGCAGCAACAGGTAATTTAAAACCTAATGCTGTTGCGCTGAACAATGCAGGTACATCTTTAACTGCAGTTACAGATGATATTACAGGAGCAGTTCGTTCATCTACACCAGATATTGGTGCTTATGAATTTTCACCAGCCAATGATGATGCAATGATTACTGCACTTGTATCGCCTAAGGGTGTTTGCCCAGGTTTAGCGACGGTGAGTGTTCGTGTTAAAAACATAGGATTGACCACATTGAATTCGGTACAATTAAATTGGTCTTTGAATAATATTTTGCAAACACCTTTAACTTTTACCAGTCCAATTTTAAGTAATTCGGATACAGTAATTACAGTAGGCACTTTTAACGTAACTGCAAACACTATTTATAATTTAAAAGTTTATACCTCACTACCAAACAATGGTACCGATGCCAATCCATTAAACGATACGGTAATCTTAAATAATTTCAGATCGGGTTTAACAGGAACATATACAGTAGGTGCTACAGGTGCTGATTTTACTAGTATTACAGCGGTTGCTGATATATTGAGTGCCAATGGTGTGTGTGGGCCAGTTGTGATAAATGTAAATCCGGCATCGGGTCCATATGCAGGTTTTACTTTGCAAAACATAACTGGTTTGTCTGCAATCAATACTTTAAAAGTAAATGGAAACGGCGCAGTAATTAATACTACCACAAACGGCATTAATTTATATAAAGTAAACTATACTACCATTGATAGTTTTGTGATCAATGTAAATGGTACTGCAGGTTTTGGAATTAACTTAAGAGAGGGTGATTATAATACCATCAAAAGAAACAAAGTAAATATTACGCAAGATAAAATTACAAGCACTTTTGCTGCATTTGCCATGAGTGGCAGTGCTTCGTCAGCCACAACCGCAGGGCGTTTCAGGTATAATACGATTGAAAACAATGTTTTCACTGGAGGCTATTATTTATTTACAATTTATGGAAGTTCAACCGATTTAACATCGGCAGTTGGAAACGTAGTGCGTAATAATAAATTAATCGATGGTTATGTTTATTCAGCTTATCTTTTAGGAACGGATAGTTTAATTTTTGAAAACAATGAAATTGCACGACCAACAAGAACATTAAATATTTCTACTTTTTATGGAACTTATATTGGTGCCGGAGCAAGAAATGTGAGTTACCGTAATAATAAAATTCACAGTCCTTTTCCAACGGGTTATACGGGTACAGCTACTTCATATATATTGTATTCTGCTGCAGATGCAACAGTAGGTAACGAAAATATTTTTGCAAACAATGCTGTTTATAACATTGGTGGCTCTGGTACTGTTTATGCTATATACAACCCTGGAGCAGATGGTTCATGGTACTTTAATAATACCATTGACATTGCTGGATCGGGAGCTGGAACAGTCTATGGTGTTTATCAATCATCAGCTGCAACCAATTTGCAATTCAAAAACAATACCATTAATATCAATAGAGTTAGTGGAACTGGCACTAGAGTTATAATGTATTTTGCTGCAACAACCAGTACCATCATTTCTAATTACAACCACTTTAATGGAAATTCTGGTGTTACTTATGGACAATATGGAACTACTACTTATGCAAATTTAGCTGCATGGAAAACTGCAAATTCAGCCACATATGACCAAAATAGTGTGGACGGAGATCCATTGTTTAACTTAACAAAGTTGGTAATACCTAAAACAGGTTCTCCATTATTAGCTGCAGGTACACCAATTCCTCAAGTATCTACAGACATTAAAGGTATTGCCAGAAGTGGTTCAAACCCAAGTATTGGTGCATATGAGCAAGGTGGAGATTTCTCTGGTCCAACTATTAAATTCGCACCAATTTTAAATACTGCAAGTACAAGTAATTATACTTTAAATGCATTTGCAACCATCACAGATTCAATGGGTGTTGATACAGCGTTTTTAAAACGCCCACGTTTATATTACAAAAAATCTACAGACTCCAATACCTATGCTGGAAATACAGCAGCAGCTAATGGTTGGAAATATGTAATTGCAACCAATAAAACATCACCTTATAATTTTGTAATCGATTACAGTTTATTAAGATCGGCAGTTGCTGTAAATAATGAAATTCAATATTTTGTAGTAGCACAAGATAATACTGCTGCGGTATCTACTAATGCAGAAGTGCAATTTAGCTTAGATGCAACCAGCGTAGCCCTTACAAGCAATAACTTCCCAATTATTGGAACACCTAATAAATACCGAATTGGTACTGGTGTTTCAGGTACATTATTGGTTGGAACTGGTAAAGCTTTTGCCAGTTTAACAAAAGCGGGTGGTGTGTTTGAATATTTAAATAATAATTTATTGGGAGGTAATGTCAACATTGTGGTTACTTCAAATTTAACCGAAGACGGAACAAATGCATTGAATTATTATGCAGAAACTGCAGGTAGTGGATATAACATTACAATTAAATCAAACGGTGATACGCTTAGAACTATTGCAGGTGCTTACATTGGAGGTTTAATTAGAATTAATGGTGCTGATAGGGTTAAAATAGATGGAAGCTATAACGGTACCGGTTCATATTTAACATTTGATAATAATACCACTAGTTCTGGAAACGCTACGATTCAATTAATCAGTTTAGGAAATAATGCAGGAGTAGAAAACTTTACTTTAAATAATTGTAAAATTATTGGTGGAACCGGTGCAAACACTATTCCAATCCATATCGGCGGCTTAAGTTTGCCTTATTCTGCAGGAGAAAGCAATAAGAATATAAAAATCACCAACAACACCATAATTAGGGGTTCTGTTGGATTATATGTTGGTGGTGCTACAGCAACACCATCAGACAGTGTTATCATAACTGGCAACACGATTGGAAGTGACGTGGTAGCTGATCAATTAAGATTGTATGGAATTGTATTGGACCAAACTAAAAACAGTGCTATTTCAAGTAACACCATTAAGAACATCATCAATACTGCTTCTCAACAAGCATGGGGAATTGCAATTTATAGCGGATTTAAAAACGGTATAATAAAAAATAATAAAATTGAAAAAGTTGCTTCAGGCTCTGGTGCTTTTGGTGGTAGAGGTATTGAAATCCGCACCAATAAACAAAACGAAAATATCAGCATCATCAACAACTTTGTTGGTAATATGACTGGTGGTGGTTCTCCGAATTTGAATTCGACTGCCAATGTAGGTATCAGTATTCGCAATACAACTGGTTTAAAATTGTATTACAATTCGGTTAGTTTATCTGGAAATATTGCACAAACCACAGGAAGCACACCTGACATCAGTGCTGCGCTACACTTAGGTTTGGGCGCGGGTTCGCTTGATATCAGGAACAATTCATTTAACAACTCATTGGCTAATACATCTGATACTTCATATGCTTATGCATTGTATTCTGAAGTTACCGATACAGCCTTTACTAATTTTAATTACAACAATTTTTATGTGTCTGGCTTGCAAGGAAAACTTGGTTTCTTGAGCACAGACTTATTGACATTAGCAGATTTAAAATCTTTGACTAATGCAAATAACAATTCATTAAACAATACACCTAACCATATTTCAGCAATTAACTTACATGCGCAAGGAACTGGTTTATATCAAAAAGGAACAAACATTGTTGGTATTACAACAGATATTGATGGCGATGCTAGAAATATAAGTACACCTTGTATTGGCGCAGATGAGTTTTTACCTCCTGCAAAAGAGCTGAAAGTATTAAGTATATTGTATCCTACGGCTACTGCACTTTGTGGTAATGCTACAGATAGTATTGTAATTGCTGTTCAAAATTTAGGAACTGCAACGCAAACTAGTTTTACAATGGGTGCGCAAATTAAAGGCGCAATTAATACTTCAGTAAGCAATACCTTTACAGGTTCTATTTTACCAAATCAAATAGATACCATTACTATTAAGAGTTATAATTCTGCTGCTGCAACAGGTGCAGCAACTATTAAAGCTTATATTAACTTAAGTGGTGATATTGATGCAACAAATGATAGCGTGAGTATGAACACTGTTATTTATGCAGTTCCAGCAGCACCAACCGTAACTGTTTTAAAAGCAAGTTGTGCAGGTGGAAGTGCTATTTTAAAAGCTACTTCGACTGCTAGTATATTATGGTTTAATACACCTAATGGCGGTACTGCAATAGGCAATAAAGACAGTTTAATAACACCTGCAATTACTGCTCCTACTACCTTCTATGCAGAAGCAACAACTTCTACAATGGTGAAAAGTAGTTTAGGTCCATTGAACACTTCAATTGGTGCGGGTGCTTTAACCAACTTATATACTTATCAAGTTTTATTTACGGTAAACAACACTGTTAAAATAGATTCAATAGCGGTATTCCCAAGTGCTTCTGGAGTAGTGGGTATTCGTATTCGTGATGGTGCAAATACTACTACACTTTATACCTTTAACTTTACTATTACAGCGGTGTCTGGTGCTAAAGTATTCTTACCACTAAACTTAACTTTACCTGCTGGTAATTATCGCATAGATGCAAACACAGGTACTACCAATGTAAACTTATATAGAAATACTGCGGGTTCAAGTTATCCATATGCAAACCCAGGAAATAATATTGTATTAACTGGTCATACATTTACAGGATACCCACAATACCATTACTATTTCTATGACTGGAAAGTAAGTGTTGGACAATCTGGATGTCCTTCAAGCAGAGTGCCTGTAACGGTTACACCGGTTGCACTTCCTGCAGGATCTGGTTTTGCTAAAGCAGCGCCATATCAAGGTGTATATAATGCTGGTACCATTTCAAATTTTGATGCAGCATGTATTTTAGATACCATGACTTATTCATTTATTCCGCCAACAGGTTTTAACGCCGCCGATTTCGGAACAACTTGGACGGTAAATAATGTAACAGTTAAAACATTAACTGGCGCAAACCCAGTAGGAGCAGTTAACGTAAGCGGCTTAAATGTTCGTTATATTGCTTCTTCATCTGATATAGATAGCACACTAATTTTCACTGCTTCTGTTAAAAATAATAGCACGGGTTGTGATACCATTATTCGTCGTTACTTAAAAGTATTCGCTAGTCCTACTGTTAATTTAGGTGCGGATATTACAATTTGTGAAGGTTCTAATTATTTATTAGATGCTGGAAACGCAGGCGCTACTTACCTTTGGAGCACCGGTGCAACCACTCAAACCATTCGTGTAAATACCGCTGGTACTTATATGGTAACGGTAACCAATGCTGCAGGTTGTGACCATACCGATGCAATTGTAATTACTACTAATCCACAACCAATTCTAAATTTAGGAGCAAATATTAATTCATGTGTTGGTAATACCATTACACTTGATGCAGGAAACGTAGGTGCTACTTACCTTTGGAGCAATGGTTCTGTTTCTCAAACTATTCAAGTAACACAATCAGGAAATTACAATGTAGCAGTAACTAATGCTTTAGGTTGCGTAACTAGAGATACTATAGCTGTAAACTTTAATACTACACCTGTGGTTAACTTAGGTATTGACAGGGCAATTTGTACCAACGATGCAATTACATTAGATGCTGGAAATGCAGGTGCTACTTACCTTTGGAGCACCGGTGCAACTACACAAACCATTGTAGTAAGTGCAGCAGCTACTTACTCGGTTACTGTTACGAATAGCAATGGATGTAGTACTACAGATGCTATTATTATTACACATAAAGCAACACCAAGTGCACTAATAACTACCAGTGCAGTTAACTTGTTAAATGTTCAATTCAATGCAGTTGTTGCACCTGGTCAAACTTACAATTGGAGTTTTGGTGATCCAACAAGTCCTTCTAATGTTTCATCATTAGCAAACCCTGTGCACACATTCAGTGCAGCGGGACAATATTTTGTAACCTTAACGGTTGCCAATGTTGCTACAGGTTGTTCTGCTACAAATACCGATACCGTTACGGTTCAAGCGGTAGGCGTAAATAATATCAATGCAAATCTTTTCAAATTACAAGCTGCACCAAACCCATTTAGCGGAAGTACCAAATTGGCATTTAATTTACCAATAGCTGCTCAAGTAAGTATGGAGGTGTTTGATTTATTAGGAAGAAACATTGCAACCATTATTGAAAAAGAAAACCTTACAGCTGGTGCGCACACGGTGTCATATTTAAATGAAGACCATAGCAATGCTGCTGGAATTTATTTGGTTAAGTTAACCGTAAATGGTACAACTGCTATCATTAGAATCAACGATATAGCAACTAAATAATTCAACAAATACGAAGGCTCCAATAGCAATATTGGAGCCTTTTTTATTTATCAATAATAAATTGATTATTTTTGAGTTTAGTTTGATAAATCATGAGCCACAACATAGATAAAATTGACGTATCCATATTGCAATTAATGCAACAAGATTCAACCAGTGCCATCAAAGACATAGCTAAAGAAGTGGGTTTGAGCGCAACGCCAACCTACGAAAGAATCAAGCGTTTAGAGGCTGACGGATACATTCAAAAATATGTTGCGGTATTGGATGGACAGCAATTGGGCTTAGACATTGAGGTGTATTGTAATGTTACTTTGAAGGAACAAAACAAAGAAGCTTTGCTTGGTTTTGAAAATGCCATTGCAGCATTGCCAGAAGTGTTAGATGTGATTGGCTTATCTGGTCAATATGATTATTTAATTAGAATTGTTTCTCCAAATATTCAGGCATACAACGATTTTTTATTAAATAAATTAAGTGGCATTCCAAACATTGCGCAATTCCATAGCAATATTGTATTGGGTAAAATTAAAACCAATACGCCATTACCTTTGGATCATTTGAAATAATTTATTTCTTTTTCCAAAGCGCTTGAATCTGATCTGAACTTAAAGTTTCTACTCCTTTTATCCCGCTCTGAGCCTTTAAATACATGCCATTGGCTACTACCATGGCATCTATAGATTTATATTTCTTCAATGGTCCTAGCATCATGATTTCAAAAAATGGCATCAATACCAATGCAATTTTTTCTGCTAATCGAAATTCTTTTCTGATACCTTTTAAGAACGAGGGTTGAAAAATAAATGCACTCTCGAAATTTAAATTTTTAATGGCTTCTTCTAATTCACCTTTAACCGCACTGTAAAATAGTTTAGAATTTTGATCAGCACCAATTGCACTAACTAATAAAAATTGTTTGGCGCCATTCTTTTTCGCCATTTGAGCTAGTGTCAATGGATATTCGTAATCTACTTTTTTAAAGGCTGCTCTAGAACCTGCTACATTAATTGTGGTTCCAAGGCAGCAATAAATATCGTCTGCAACCAGACGATCTTGATGGTCTGCAAGTGTATCAAAATTTATGACTAGATTATCGAGTTTAGGATGCGCAAAACCAATGGGTTTGCGGCTAATAGCGATTACTTTATGGTAAGCATTTTCATTTAATAAATAGCTTAAACAAAATTTTCCAACCAAACCTGTTGCACCTATAATTATTGCTGTTTTATTTTCCATCGAATGTTCTTTTAGCTAAATAGTAATCTTCTTTTGCTGTCATCTCTGTTTTTTTGACTTTACTTTTGTCGGTGTAGCCCATTAAGTGTAATGCGCCATGAACCAACACCCTGCACATTTCATCAAATTCTTGTACCTTAAATATACAAGCATTTTCAATTACACGATCAGTACTTAAAAATATATCTCCAGCAATTTCTTCTTTTTTCTCCGAATGATCAAAAGTAATGATATCTGTGTAAGTGTCGTGTTGTAAGTAATCTACATTAATTTGGTGAAGGTAATCATCGTTACACAATATGTAATTTAGCTCTCCAATTTTAAAGCCTTCTGCTGCTGCAACAGCCTTTAACCACTGCTTTAGCTCGCTTTTATGTTTAAGTTTATAACTACTTTCTTCGTTAAAAAAATGAATAGCCATTGTGTTTATTTAGGTTGAATGTTAATTAATTTATCGAAATAAGAATTTACTTTTTCTTTGTAATAGGGTTTGAAATTAGGCGGAACAGTTTTAATTAAATCAGTGGTTTTCTTCTTTTCTTTTTTAAACTCCTCGAATTTAATATTCGGAGCTATTGCGTCTGATTTACCTTGTTCTGCTGCTCTTTGGTTGTCTTGCTCTCTTTCCTTAACTGCCTTTTCTGCTTCAAGCAATCTAGACATAATTTCTTGTTGTCTGTTAATGGTTTGTTGATTGATATTTTTATTATATAAATCTGTTTCCGTTTTTTCCATCTCTTTTTTGAGCTGAGAAAGCTCTTTTCCTTTTCCGCCTAAACCATTCTTTTCCATTTGTTGAGATAACTGATCCATGGCATTACGGATGGCTTGTTGTTGTGCAGCCATTTTAGCCATTTGTTGCGACATTTGCCCTTTTCCGGGCTTTTGACCAGGTTTTATGCCACTTTTCAATTGTTCAATTTGTTTGTTCAATTCATTCTGCATTTTAGAGAGGTTGTCTCCTTTGCCTTTTCCTCCTGGTTTTTTACTTGGCTTTGAACCCGGCTTACCACCGTCTTTTTTGCTTTGACTTTCTTTTTGCATTTGCTCTAAAATTTCTGAAAGCAATACTGCTAAATTATTAATAGAAGTCATGGCATATTGTTGACGCATACTTGCAAGACCAGTATTTCTTGCAGCTAAGGCTGAAATACTTTGCAACATATTTAAACTTGCCTTACCTGTTTCTTTATTTACAATTGATTTTATCTGAATTACTTTTTTGCTTAATGCAAATAAACTGTCTTCAATCATTTTCATTTCATCATTCAATGTACGCTGTGTCTTAGCCAGGTTAGTATATTGAGGGTCATTGATGTTTGCATCTTTTGTCAAATTTAAATTCTTTTCTTGAGCAAAAGATAACTGAACTAAATTGTCTAATATTTGTCTGAGCGCGCGCATGTTTAAATCAAGTTCTTGCGCTTCTCCAGCTTCTTGCTGTTTTTTCATTTTGTCTGCAAGCGCTTTCATTTTATCTGCAGCGCTTTTTTGTGCAGCACTAGCCTTATTACTTTTATTATTATCTAATTCGTTTTTACTTTTATTTAATTCATTTTCAATTTCATTTAATTCATTTTCCGGATTTTGAATTTCACTTTTATCGCTTAACTCTTCATTCTTTTTCATTAAATCCGCAAAATCTTTCTTTAAATCTTGGAAATCTTTGTTCAATTTATTTTGTGCATCTTTGACTGCTGGAACATCTGGCTTTTTATCTATAAGTTGCTCATTAATAGTTTTTTGCTCCTCAGAAAGTGTGTTTAATCGATCAATATTTTCCTTGGTTTTTTGTTCTACTTCTAGTTTTTTAAAGAGTTCTAGCATGCGGTCCATCTCCTTGGCCATTTCTTTATTGTCTATTTGCATTTTTTGAATAGACTCTTGCGTTTTCTCTTTATTGTTTGCGTTTAATAATTTTTCTAATTCTTTGATGAGTTCTTTGGTTTTATTGTCTAATAAATTTTCAAACATTTCATCAATTTGTTTTTTCTTATCAACTAATTCTTGATCAAATTTTTTAAAGTCTTTATTGATTTCGTTGTTTATTAAATTTTGTTCTTGAATTTCTTTTACTTCTTGTGCAAGCTTTTTTTGATCAGCTAATAATTCAGCAACTTCTTTCTTTTCTTCAAATGACAATTCATTTTTATTGCGCAATTTCTCATTGAGCTTTTTAGCTTCTTTTTGAATTTTTTCTGCTTCTTTAATAGCAGAAGCAATTTTATCTTTTAACGCTTTATTGGCTTCATTTTCTTCTTTACTGATATTTGCTACACTGGGCAATTTGAAGCTAAACAGTTCAGATTTACTTGATTTTGAACCATTTACACCATCATTATCCCATATTTCAAAGTAATAGCTTAATTCATCTTCTAAATTAAGACCTAATGCTTTGGTATTGATTTGATAGAAAAATTGTGTGCTTGTTTGCTTTGGATCAATCGCAATTGGAACGAATTGGTGAACTACATTTTTATTAGCTTTTCGAATGTCATAATGAAAATAAAGTTTGTTTAAGCCATAGTCATCTTTTACGATACCACTAAAAAAAATATTGGCGTTGTTGGTAGAATCTTTAGCTAGTGTAACTTGTATGCTAGGATACAAATCTGGAATTACATCAATGTTATAATTGATGGGTTCTGATACATAATTATTTTTACTTTTCGCTTGAATAAAATAGGAAAGGTTTTTAACCAGCGTCTTACTTATGCTACTTTCATTTGCAATTACATTAATGTTCTCTTGTTTTTGATTGCTTCCAAAAATGATAGATTGCGCATGTGCAGTATAGAATTTCCATTGTAGTTGACTGCCTTCTGGAACCGACAATGTTCCTGTATTAGCTTGAATTTCAGGTTTTTTATTCAAATATGCAGGAAAATGAATGTGCAAATCGAACTTTACAATAGCTGGGTTAGGAACCACTGTTAAGTTATATTCTTCTGATTGGTATCCCAATGCTGTAAAATAAAACACTGTTGATTTTCGAATATTCGGAATGCTAAATTCGAAAGTTGTTTGATTTATTTTTTGAAGTTTATAAGAATTATTGTTGACAATAATTTGAATATCTTGAGGAATAGGATCTCCAGTTAATTTTAATTTTATAGTTACCTCATCACCTTGTTTATAGGTTAAAGGTGTTTGTATTAAATGAAATTGAAAACTTGCAGGTTGAACATATTTTGTATTGAAATGTAATAATCTGCTTGTTCCTTGTGCAATAAATTTTGGTTGTATTACAGCAATTAATAACAGTACACTTAATGGAATTAACAAGTAGGGTAATCTCTTTTTATTTTGTTTAAAATCAATCGCTTTTACAAATGGAATTGGTTTTAATAAATTGATTTTTTGATCAATACTAGCTAACAATAAATCTGTTTGATTATGCGCTTGATTTGCCTGCTCGTTAAGTTGTAAAACATTGATTAATTGGTCTTTAACGTCGGAAAAATGTTCCGATATTAACTTTGCAGCAGCCTCGTAATCAAGCGTTTTTTGAATATGAAGTACATTTAAAATAGCTTTTATAAGCCATTTGTTTAGCAACAAACCAATCGATATAATATATAAAATCCATATTGCTTTTTTAACCGTCGGTGATAAATAGAAATAGTATTCTAAACTATTGATGATTAAAAATGAAATGATGGCAAAACTTAAAAAATAAATAACTCCTCGTATCAACTGTTGTTGATGATACTTTTTGATAAACTCATCGAGCTTATCAATTAAATTGTTATAATTATTTGATGAAGTATTAATAGCCATATTTATCTTTCCAAAGATGTATTAGGGTTTTCCTAATTTCGTTTTCTTTTGGATTATTTCCTGGTTGATAAAAAGCACTTCCACTTATTTCCTTTGGAAGAAATTCTTGATTGACAAAATTACCTTCATAAGCATGTGCATATTGATAGTCTTTACCGTAACCAATTTCTTTCATTAACTTAGTTGGTGCATTCCTCAAATCTAAAGGTACCGCTAGGTTTCCCGTTTCTCTTACCTTTGCAAGTGCCATATCGATGGCTAGATAAGAAGCGTTACTTTTAACACTGCTCGCCAAGTAAATGACTGTTTGTGATAAGATTATTCGAGCCTCTGGCATTCCAATGGTATTCACCGCTTGAAAACAATTGTTGGCAAGTAGTAATGCATTTGGATTTGCATTTCCAATATCTTCTGATGCCAATACAACTAATCTTCTGGCAATGAATAAAGGATCTTCTCCACCTTCAATCATTCTAGCCAACCAATATACACTTGCATTTGGATCGCTTCCTCTAATTGATTTAATGAGCGCCGATACAATGTCATAATGTTGTTCGCCGGCCTTATCATATAAAGCAATATTCTGTTGAACTATTGACATTACTATTTCATTCGTAATGACAATTTCTGTACTAGGAATTGACTGAACAACCAACTCAAAAACATTCAATAGTTTTCTGCCATCTCCGCCTGAAAGCCTAAGCAGGGCTTCGTATTCGTCAATTTGAATTTTCTTTGATTGTAGGTATTTATCTTCTTTGATTGCAATTGCTAACAATGCAATTAATTCTTCTTTTGTTAGGTTCTGTAGTATATAAACTTGACACCTCGATAATAGTGCAGAGATTACTTCGAACGAAGGGTTTTCGGTTGTGGCGCCCACAAGGGTAACAATACCTTTTTCAACTGCGGCTAATAAAGAATCTTGTTGTGATTTACTGAAGCGATGAATCTCATCAATAAATAATATTGGATTCGCAGTGCCAAAAAAACTTTGACTTTTTGCTTTATCAATTACTTCTCGAATATCTTTTACACCAGAGTTAATGGCGCTTAATGCATAAAAGGGTCGCTTCAATTGTTGCGAAATAATATGAGCGAGTGTGGTTTTTCCAACACCAGGCGGCCCCCAAAATATCATCGAAGGAATATTACCAGATTCAATGGCATTGCGCAATACAGCTCCTGTACCAACTAAATGGGATTGCCCAATATAGTGGTCTAAATTACTAGGCCTTAATCGCTCTGCTAAAGGAATTGACATTATTGTTTTCGATATATTGAAAATATTGTTGGTCGTTTATGCAATTCTGGTTTGTTCTTTTTCCAAAACTCAACTTTCGCTGTTTTAATCATTTCATTCGGATCGGTAATGTCTGTTGCAATGGCTAAATAAGTATCGGGTTTACAACTCTTAATTACTTCATCAAATAATTGATTATTACGAAAAGGCGTTTCCATAAACAATTGTGTTTGGTTATTTCTTTCGGCTAAACGTTCTAAGTCTTGAATTTTTTTACTTCGTGCAATTTTATCGATGGGCAAATAACCATTGAAAGTAAATTGCTGTCCGTTAAAACCCGAAGCCATAATGGCTAACAAAATAGAAGAAGGACCTATTAGCGGAACTACTTTAATGCCTTTGCGATGTGCTTCTGCAATGAGCTCTGCGCCTGGATCTGCCACACCTGGACACCCTGCTTCGGTTAAAATCCCAACAGAATTTCCAGCTGTTAAATCTTTAAAATAACTGGCTAAAGGTTCTTGGTCTTTTTTATTGTAAACCAAAATATTTAATTGGTTTTGCGGAATCGTAATTTTTGCCGCCTTCAAAAATGCCCTTGCCGACTTTTCATTTTCTACAATAAAATTTTGCAGCGAATGAATAATCGAAATAGTTTGAGGTGGTAAAATATTTATTGGATCAGTTTCCTCTGATAAGTATACAGGTATTAGGTATAGCGTTCCATTCATTTTATTTTTTATTTACTAAGTTCAGCAATTGCATTTTTTAATCTTTCAAATGATGCTAAAATAGTTTCTTCATTTGCCGCACCAACAGACAATCTAAACCACGATGAATGTTTGGTTAATCCAAATGCAGAGAAAGGAACCATAGCCAATTGCGCATGACTTAAAATGTATGAAGTGATGTCCATGCTATTCTCCAAAACCTTTCCATCAGGGGTTTTCATGCCTTGGATTGCTACTTTTACAGTTAAATAAATTGCACCCATCGGTTCAATTGAATCAACAGGAATGCCTTCATTTTTTAATTTTTGAAAACCAGTATGAAGCGCATCTAAACTGCTTTTAATTTGTGATTTAAATGGTACCATAAAACGATCAATTGCTGCATCATCTTTTAAAAATGAAGCAGTTGCAATTTGTTCAGCTTTAGGAGCCCAAGCTCCTACATGGCCTAAAATTGCTTTCATTTTATCTACCACTGCTTGTGGTCCGAAAGTCCATCCCACCCTTACGCCTGTGGCTGCAAACGATTTAGAAATACCATCAATGTAAATGGTATAATTTCTTAATGCAGGTCTTAAATGAATGGGGTCATAATGTTTGTGATCTCCGAAAGTTAAAGTCCAATACACTTGATCATACATGATGTATAATGGCTTTTCATCGGGTTGTCTACTTTCGTTTTCTGCAATAACTAAATCGCAAATTTCTGTTAAATCTTTTTTGGTAAACATGGTACCAGTTGGATTCAAAGGACTACACAAAGCCAATAAAGATGCACCTTTCAAGTGTGGTGCAATATCTTTTGCTGTAGGCATGAAATTATTTTCAGCTGCAGTTTCAACCATTACAGGAACCGCACCAGTTAAATGACAATAATGATTGTTGTTCCATGAAGGAATTGGAAATACTACTTTATCTCCTGGATCTAATATGGCTAAATAAGTAGCATAAATTAACGGTCTTGAACCACCAGCTACTAAAATTTCATCTGTACTGTAATTCAAATTTCCTTTAGCTAATAAAAAATCTGAAATAGATTTTCGCAAAGACATTTCGCCATTTGCCGGAGGGTAATTGGTGTTGTTTGCTAAGTAAGCATCTTTAATGCCTTCTTGTAATTCTTTTGGAATCGGATAATGATTGGGGTCAAAATCGCCAATGGTGAGGTTACATATTTGTGCACCATTTCTAATTAATTCATTTACTTCATTACCAATTTTGATAATTTCAGAGCCAATTAAATTGGCAGCCATATTTGATACTTTCATTCCCTTAAAATTTGCCCTAAAGATAGGAAAATCCCCCGTTTTAGCTTTTAAGAATTCTAAACATGATTTGCACAAATAGGCTAAAGCTTAAAGAAATTAACATATCCACAATATTTTATGGAAATATCTGTGCTAAAGCATTGTAGTTTAGAATATTTAGGCTATCTTTGCCCTCCCTCAACGAATGAGGGAAAGTTAAAACAATATAAATCAATTAGTTAAAGACAAAATGAATACGTTAAGTTACAAAACTGTCTCTGCTAACAGCAAAACTGTTACTAAAGAATGGGTCGTAATCGACGCCAATGCAGAGATTTTGGGGCGCCTAAGCTCTAAGATAGCGTTTATCTTAAGAGGCAAACACAAGGCTAATTTTACCCCACACGTAGACTGCGGTGACAATGTTATTGTTATCAATGCAGACAAAGTAAGGTTTACGGGCAACAAATTCGAAGAGAAAGAGTATGTTTCGTATACAGGCTATCCAGGTGGACAGAAATTTATTTCTCCTAAGGATTTAATGGCAAAACACCCTACTCGTGTGGTTGAAAAAGCAATTCGCGGTATGCTTCCTAAAAATAAACTAGGAAACAAAGTGTTTAAAAATTTACATGTGTACGCGGGTGCTGAGCATCCTCATGCTGCACAAACACCTAAAACCATTAAATTATAATAGAGATGACGACCACTAACACTTCGGGTAGAAGAAAAACAGCCGTAGCCCGCATCTATTTAGTAGAAGGAAACGGTGCCATTATCGTAAATGGTAAAGATTATAAAGTGTATTTTCCAACACTTCCGCTTCAATTCATTGTAAACCAATCATTACAAGTTACAGATTTACTAGGTAAATATGATATCAATGTAAACGTAATGGGCGGTGGTATTACAGGACAAGCAGAAGCAGTGCGTTTAGCAATCGCTAAAGCAATTGTAGAAAGAGATCCAGAAAAGAAACCTGCATTAAAAGCGAAAAGTTTAATGACACGTGATAGCCGTATGGTTGAGCGTAAGAAACCAGGTCGCAAGAAAGCAAGAAAAAGATTTCAATTTAGTAAACGTTAATTTTTGGAGGACATTATACAATGGCACGCACTACATATCAAGACTTATTAGACGCGGGTGTTCATTTTGGACACTTAACGCGCAAATGGAATCCAAAAATGTCTCCATATATTTTCATGGAGAAAAATGGTATTCATATTATCGATTTGAACAAAACTTTAGTTAAAGTAGAAGAAGCTGCTTCAGCTATCAAACAAATCGTAAAATCTGGAAGAAAAGTTTTATTCGTTGCGACGAAAAAACAAGCTAAGGACATCGTTGCTGAACATGCAAGATCAGTAAATATGCCATTCGTAACCGAGCGTTGGTTAGGTGGTATGTTAACTAACTTTGCAACTGTACGTAAATCTATCAAAAAGATGACGAACATTGACAAGTTCACTAAAGACGGTACTTACGACATTCTTTCTAAGAAAGAAAAATTAATGATCTCTCGTGATCGTATCAAATTAGAAAGAGTATTGGGTGGTATTTCTGATTTAAATCGTTTACCTGCAGCTTTATTCTTAATTGATGTTAAGAAAGAGCACATTGCGGTAACTGAGGCAATCAAATTAAACATTCCAACTTTTGCAATGGTTGATACTAACTCAGATCCGGGAAATATTGATTTCGTTATTCCTGCAAATGATGACGCAACTAAATCAATTTCTTTAATTACAGGTATCATTACCAAAGCAATTGAAGAAGGTTTAGAAGAGCGTAAACGTGAGCGTGAAGAAGATGCTGAAAAAGAAGGTGCAGCAGCAAAAGCAGCAGCTGAAAAAGAAACAGCAGAGAAACCAGTTAGAAAAAGAAAAACTGAAACAGCAACTACAGCTGAATCAACTACTGAGCAATCAGCAGAATAATTAAATAGGTTAAAAGGGGAATTGTTTAAGGGAAAACCTCCTTTGTACATTCAACTTTTAACCTTTTTTTATGAATTAATTAAAATCAAAAAGATATGTCAATAACAATTAGCGCAGCTGATGTAAATAAATTAAGATTACAAACAGGTGCAGGAATGATGGATTGCAAAAAAGCTTTAACTGAATCAAACGGTGATTTTGAAGCAGCAGTTGATTACTTAAGAAAAAAAGGTGCTAAAGTTGCTGCAAGTCGTCAAGACCGTGATGCAGCTGAAGGTGCTGTAATTGCAAAAACAACTGCAGATGGTAAAAGAGGTGTAATTATTGAATTAAACTGCGAAACAGATTTCGTAGCAAAAAATTCAAACTTCGTAGAATTTGCTAATGCAATTGCTGATTTAGCTATCGCAAATAATCCAGCTAATATTGATGAACTAGTTTCATTGTCATTAAACGGAGTAAAATTGGCGGATGCAATCATTGATCAAACTGGTAAAATCGGTGAGAAAATTGGTGTTTCTAAATATGAAGTAATGTCTGCTGAAAAAGTGGTTGCTTACATTCATGCTGGAAATAAATTAGGTGTATTGGTAGCAATGAATTCTGATGCAGCTGGTAAAGCTGATGCAGCTGGTAAAGATGTTGCAATGCAAATTGCAGCGATGAATCCAGTAGCAGTAGATAAAGATGGTGTTGATGCAGCAACTATCGAAAGAGAAATTGAAATTGCAAAAGATCAAATCCGTGCAGAAGGTAAACCAGAAGATATGGTTGAGAAAATTGCAATGGGTAAATTGAATAAATTCTACAAAGACTCCACTTTGTTAAACCAAGAATTTGTGAAAGACAGTTCTAAATCGGTTTCACAAATGTTAAACGATATCGAAAAAGGCTTAACAGTTACCGCATTTAAACGTGTGGTGCTAGGAGCTTAAATTATTTATCCCCCCGTTCAAAAACGGGGGGATTTTTTTTGCGCTTTTTTTTATTATTCTAGTCAATTCAGTCTTATCTTTGATAAACCTAATTAGAAACAACCAACATGAAATACAACAGAATTCTTTTGAAACTAAGTGGAGAATCTTTAATGGGTTCGAAACAATATGGAATTGATACTGCTATGGTTCACCAATATGCAGTTGACATTAAAGAAGTTGTAGAGAGTGGAATAGAAGTAGCCATTGTAATTGGTGGTGGAAATATTCACAGAGGTTTAGATGCAGAGAAAGGTGGAATGGATAGGGTTCAAGCAGACTATATGGGAATGCTTGCAACTGTTATAAATAGTATGGCATTGCAAGATGCATTAGAAAAAGTGGGTGTAAAAACCAGGTTATTGTCTGCTATTAAAATGGAACAAATTTGCGAACCATTTATTCGTAGAAGAGCCATCAGACATTTAGAAAAAGGAAGAGTAGTAATTTTCGGTGCAGGAACCGGAAACCCTTATTTCACAACAGATACAGCGGCATCTTTAAGAGCCATTGAAATTGAAGCGGATGTTGTTTTAAAAGGAACTCGTGTAGATGGTATTTACACAGCAGATCCTGAAAAAGATCCAAACGCAGTTAAATTTGAAAAGATAACTTTTACAGAAGTTTACGATAAAGGATTAAGTGTAATGGATATGACCGCATTTACTTTATGTCAAGAAAATAATTTACCAATTATTGTTTTTGATATGAATACCAGAGGCAACTTTAAAAAATTAGCGGATGGTGCAACAATCGGTACTTTAGTGCATGCATAAAAAATATTATTATGGACGATAGATTAAAAAAATTAATTGAAGAAGCTAAAGACGCAATGTCTAAAGCAGTTGATCATGTTGAAAATGAATTGACAAAAATTAGAGCAGGTAAAGCTAGCCCTCAAATGTTAGACAGTGTTCATGTAGATTATTACGGAACACCAACTCCTATTGCTCAGGTTGCCAATGTAAATACTCCAGATGCTAGAACCATTGTGGTTCAGCCTTGGGAGAAGAATTTGATTTCTGCAATTGAAAAAGCCATTACCGATGCAAACTTAGGTTTGAATCCACAAAATGATGGTGTGGTCATTAGATTAGCTATTCCACCACTTACAGAAGAAAGAAGAAAAGATTTAGTAAAAAGAGTAAAAGCAGAAGGCGAAGCAGGAAAAGTTGCTGTCAGAAATATTCGTAAGGATGTTAATGAAAAAATTAAAAAGCAACAAAAAGAAGGTGTAGCAGAAGATGACGCCAAAACTGCAGAAGCAGAAGTTCAAAAAGTAACCGATTCTTATATTGTCAAAGTGGATAAACACATTGAAGTAAAAGAAAAGGATATCATGACTGTTTAATGGAGCTTACTCTCGGATTTTCACCTTGTCCAAATGATACATTTATTTTCGATGCCATGTTGCATAAGAAAATAGATACCGAAGGAATAACTTTTATTCCTGTTATTGAAGACGTGGAAACCCTTAACCAGAAAGCATCTCAGCAGGAGTTAGCCATTACCAAATTAAGTTACCATGCATTTGCACATCTATTAGATAAATATATTTTATTAGATGCAGGAAGTGCTTTGGGTTTTGGTGTAGGACCTTTATTGATTTCAAAAAATAAAATCGAAAACATTTCTGAAAACATTTCTGATTTAAAAATTGGTATTCCCGGAAATTTAACGACTGCAAATTTTTTATTAAATATTGCATTTCCACAAGCGAAGCAAAAAGTAGAAATGCTTTTTTCTGAAATTGAAAATGCATTAATAAATGAAGAAATCGACTTAGGTTTAATCATTCACGAAAACAGATTTACCTATGAAGCAAAAGGTTTACATAAAGTCATCGACTTAGGATCTTATTGGGAAAAAGAAACCCAAAGTGCAATCCCATTAGGAGGCATCGTTATGGCGCGTCATTACCCTATTGACCTTATTCAAAAAGTGAACAGAATAATGGCTAGAAGTGTCGAATTTGCTATGAAAAACCCACTTTCTTCTACTTTATTTGTTAAAGAACATGCACAAGAAATGGAAGAATCGGTGATGGTCCAACACATTCAACTTTATGTCAATAAATATTCCTTAAATTTGGGAGAAGAAGGGAAAAAAGCCGTTACAACATTGCTTGAAAAAGCAGTTGCTCAAGGTGTAATTCCAAATATAGCTCATTCAATTTTTATCGACTAATGATTATTGTAACAGGTGCAGCAGGTTTTATTGGAAGTTGTTTAGTTCAAAAACTAAATGCAGCTGGCTTTACAGATATTATTTTAGTAGATGATTTTACTAAAGTTGAAAAAGAAAATAATTTAATCGGAAAAAAATTTAGTCAAAAAATTGATAGAAATATTTTTCCGCAATGGCTTGACGAAAACCATCAACTCGTACAATTCATATTTCATATTGGTGCTAGAACAGACACCACCGAGTTTGATAAAGCAATACTCTGGAAGCTCAATACAGACTATACAAAGACGCTTTGGGATGCATGTGTTCAATATGGCTTGCCCTTTGTTTACGCATCTTCAGCGGCAACCTATGGCTTAGGAGAGTTTGGTTATGATGACGATGAAACAAAGATCAACCAACTCGTTCCCTTGAACCCATATGGAGAATCAAAAAACGAATTTGATAAATGGGCTTTGTCGCAAACAAAACAACCATATTTTTGGGTTGGGTTGAAATTTTTCAATGTCTATGGACCAAATGAATACCACAAAAACAGAATGGCATCGGTGGTGCTACATGCTTTTCATCAAATTAAAAATACGGGCGGTTTAAACTTATTTAAATCACATCACCCAGATTTTAAAGATGGTGAACAAATGAGAGATTTTGTTTACGTAAAAGATGTGGTAAATGTTTTGTATTTCTTTTTACATCACCGCAAAGATTCGGGTATTTATAACTTAGGTTCTGGAAAAGCAAGAACCTTCAAAGACTTAGCTGCAGCTACTTTCAAGGCTTTAGACAAAGAGTTTAATGTCAATTTTATAGATACACCTGCCGATATCAGAGATAAATATCAATATTTTACGGAAGCTAAAATGCAGAAATTAGTAAACATAGGTTATGACACTCCTTTTCATAGTATCGAAGAAGGTGTGCAAGATTATGTTGCGAATTACTTAGCGGAAAATAGATATTTATAAACCGTATTTATCTATTAAATAAACCAAGGAGCTGATACTCGCTGCTCCTAATTCTAATTCTCTTTTATTGACTGCTTCAAAAACATCTGTTGCTGCATGGTGCATGTCAAAGTATCTTTGTGAATCTGGTTTGAATGAAATTAATGGAACACCTTGATCCTTCAATGGCCCTATATCTGCACCTCCGCCGCCTTTACGAATATCATATAAACCATATTCTTCCAATAAATTTTTCCAACTTGCAATCTTTTCAATTTGTGTTTTGCTTGCATCTATTGAAAATCCTCTTGGTGTAAAACCTCCTTCGTCGGACTCAATTGCGATGAGGTGCTTTTCTTTTTTTAATGCTGCTTCTTTTGCATAAGCAACTCCACCTCTCAATCCATTTTCTTCGTTGATAAACAAAACAACTCTAATGGTATTTTTTGGTTTTATATTTAATTTCTGAAAAGTATTTAATATTTCCATTGATTGCACACAGCCTGCACCATCATCGTGTGCGCCTTCTGCTAAATCCCATGAATCTAAGTGACCGCCTATTAATATAATGTTTTCAGGTGTTTCAGCCCCTCTAATTTCAGCAACAACATTATAACTTAACACATCCGCTTTTGTTTCACAATTAGTTTTCATCGAAAACTTCAACTTATTATTTGCTTTAATTTGATTGGATAATAAGTTTGCACCGAAGGTGCTAATGGCAACACAAGGAATTTTTGGATAAGCAGTATCATAACGCATCGCCCCAGTGTGCGGATAATCATCAATTCTCAAATTCATAGAACGAACAACACAGCCAACAGCACCATATTTTGCAGCTTGACTTGCGCCAGAACCTCTTTGGTTAACGGCGCCACCATAAGCACCAAAAGTTTCAATTTTAGTAGGATCCATGGCTCTATTAAAGAAAACGATTTTGCCTTCAATTGCTTTTCTTCCAAGTGATGCAAGCTCTTCAAAGCTTTTAACTTCAACGACTTCAGCACTTATTCCATTATTAGGAGTTTTAACAGAACCACCTAATGCACAAATTTGCAAAGCAATATTTTTTCCATTTACTTGGATAGCTGCCGATTCTTTTTCGCCCCTAACCCAACAAGGCACCATAGTTGGTTGTAAAAAAACGGTATCGTATCCAGCTTTAGTTAATAGTGTTTTGGTAAAATCGATGGCTTTACTTGCACCCGTTGAACCACTTAAGCGTGGTCCAATTTGTTTACATAGAAATTCCAAATTTTGGTAACAATTGGAATTCGTTAAACTGAAATTATAGATATTTCTAATGATTGCAGAATCGTTTGATTGTGCATTCACATTAAATGTGCTAATAGAGAGCAGTAAATAAAATAGGGCTTTTACTTTTTTCATATGACAATATATAAAAAAAATAAAAACCCTATTGATGGATTGTAAATTATAATACGATCTCTTCTTCTTTGCTGTTGTAGAAGTGGAATTCTAAGTAATGATGGGCGCTAACACCCTTTACTTTGATCCATTTTTTATATTTTAAAAACCATTTGAAACGTTGAGATATGAATCCTTGTTTCAAATAAGCTGCTATAAATGGATGAACAGTTAATGAAATGGATTTTTCATTTTGTTCGTTTAATATAAAGTTAAGGTTGTTTTCTATTTCATCAAGTAATACAATACTTGCTCTAATTTCACCGCTACCGCCACAACTTGGACATTTTTCTACGGTTACAATATTCATTTCTGGACGAACACGTTGACGCGTAACCTGTACTAATCCAAATTTACTTGGAGGTAAAATGGTATGCTTCGCACGATCTTCGTTCATCAATTCTTTCAAGTGATCAAACAAGATTTTTTTATTGCTTGCTTTATGCATATCGATAAAGTCAATGACAATAATTCCACCCATATCACGAAGACGAAGTTGGCGTGCAATTTCTCTTGCCGCTTCCATGTTAACCTGTAAAGCGTTCTCTTCTTGGTTAACTTCAGCCGTATTTCTGTTACCGCTATTCACATCAATCACATGCAGTGCTTCTGTGTGTTCAATGATTAAATAAGCGCCACCTGGAAGGTTAACCGTTTTGCCAAACAAGTTTTTGATTTGTCTATCAATGCCGAAATGGTCGAACATAGGTTCTTTACCACGGTAATGTTTAACTATTTTGTCTTGTTCAGGTGCAATTTGATGGATATAAGTTTTTACTTCTTCAAAAATGGTTGCATCATTGATGTGAACATTGTTGAAAGAGGCATTTAACATATCTCTTAATACCGTCGAAGTTTTGTCAATTTCGCCAAGCATTCTTTTCGCAGGTTCTGTTGAAACAATTTTAGCGCTCACCGTATTCCATCTTTCCACCAATTCATTTAAATCGGTATGTAATTCGGCAACACCTTTGTTTTCAGAAACTGTTCTAATAATTACCCCAAAGTTTTTAGGCTTTACACTTTCGATGATTTTTTTCAATCGATTTCTTTCGCCTGCACTTTTGATTTTTTTGGAAACAGAAATGACATCGCTAAAAGGTACCAATACCACGTAACGACCCGCTAGCGAAATTTCCGCACTCAGTCTAGGACCCTTTGAAGATATGGGTTCTTTGGCTATTTGAACAGGAATAAGCAGGTTTTTACCTAAAATTTCGGTAATCTTTCCACTCTTATTAATATCACTTTCTAATGGAAAGTCGGAGATATTAATTTTTTCGTTTTTAGGAGCTGTACGAACGCGTTTGGTATATTTTAATAACGTTTGGACTTGAGATCCTAAATCGAGGTAATGTAAGAACGCATCTTTTTCGTACCCTACATCAACAAATGCAGCATTCAAACCAGGCATTATCTTTTTGATACGCCCTAAATAAATATCACCAACAGAGAAACTGTTATTTGTTTTTTCTTGATGAAGTTCAATTAGTTGTTTGTCCTGCAACAATGCTAATACTACACCTTCTGGAGTAGCATTAATTACTAATTCTTTATTCAATGTAAATTTCTTTAATCACACACTGGTGTTTTGAAATCAGCAAAGAAAACAAGAGAAAACCTACAAAAACAAGTCTTGCACGATAGCTTGTTAGCATATCGTGCAAGTGTCTTTATAAGGTTAAGCTGTGCAGTAAAGAAGATTATTTCTTCTTGTGTCTGTTTTTTCTTAAACGCTTTTTGCGTTTATGAGTAGCCATCTTATGTCTTTTTCTTTTCTTACCGCTTGGCATAATTCCCAGTGTTAAAGTGAAACAATTATTTTTCTAAATTCTTTATGTAGTTATCGATATTAACTAAAATGTCTTTATCGATAATGTAAGCTTTTGCTTTTTTCAAAGCAGCAACAGCCGCTTTAATATTACCAGTTTGTTCATATGCATCGGCCAGCATACCATAAATTTCTGCGCTTGGTTTCAGTTTTGCAACTGTTTCGAAACGCTTAATCGCCTTGTCAAATTGACCCGACTTCATGGAGAACAAACCTAAGTTTAAATTCGCATTTAAATTCAAAGAATCTTCTTTTACTACTGCTAGTAATAATTGAATTCCTTGCATTGGACTTTGGCCCGCATCAACGATGCAACTACCTAATCCAGATTTAGCATCTAAGTTTTTCGGTTCTTTATCTAGTGCAGACTGGAAACAAGCGGTTGCTTTTTCTAACAGTGCAGGCACTTTTGTCGAATCCGTAGGGTTCTTATATGCTTTTCGAAAAGCTTCTGCAGCTAAAAGGTATTCTTTAGCATCGTCAGCAGATCCGCTTAAGTAGTAAAATGCTGCAACCGAAAATTGATTGTTATTAGCATAAACTTCTGCAAGCTCTTTTATTTTTAATTCTTTTTCTGTTCCAGATAATGAGTTTAGTTCATTTTCTAGTTGGAGAATTGTATTGTTTGTATTTTCTGCTAAACTCTTTTTAGCAGCTACCATTTCTGTTTCCAGGTTAATGGTTGTGTTTTCTGTATTTTTATTAGCAGCTCCTGCTCTCATTCCATTTCCAGCCCCTGGAGGTTTCAAATCGAGTGTTAATAAGGCAGCCGTTAGGATAAGGATTGCCAGTATAATTAACCACTGTGATTTTTTAATGGATTGCATATTTATTATTTCGCTAAAGATGCTTTGCTTTTTGTAGAGTTTTTAACTTTTTCTACGAAAGTTTTTGCTGGTTTAAAACTAGGCACAAAGTGCTCAGGGATGATAATAGCGGTGTTTTTTGAAATGTTACGAGCTGTTTTCTTTGCTCTTTTCTTAACGATGAAAGAACCAAAACCTCTTACATAAACATTTTCACCTTCTTGTAAAGAACCTTTGATTACTTTGAAAAATGATTCTACCGTTTCTTGTACATCAACTTTTTCGATTCCTGTTTTCGCTGCAATTTCAGCAATAATTTCAGCTTTTGTCATTTTTTATAATTTTTTAATGAATTTTACTTACGTTTTTTAAAGGGTTGCAATTATAGCGCTTTTCATTGATATTCAGAAATAAAAAACAGAAAAAACCGCTTTTTTTTGTGATTTCTCTAAAATTAAATGATTGATAATGTTTCAGTTAAAAAAAGAAGACAATTCTTGGCTATTTAATTAGTCAAATGCTTGCTTAGATTGTATTTTTGACCAACAATGAAGGAAATAGCCCATAAACTCATTTCATGGTATCAACAGAATAAGCGTGATTTACCTTGGAGAAACACCCAAGACCCTTATAAAATATGGCTTTCTGAGATAATTCTTCAACAAACTAGGGTAGAACAAGGCATGCCTTATTACCTTCATTTTATAGAGAAATACCCCACTGTTTTTGATTTAGCGAAGGCTCCAGAAGAAGAAGTTTTGCGTTCTTGGCAAGGTTTAGGCTATTATTCTAGGGCTAGAAACTTACATTTTGCGGCAAAAGAAGTTGTAGCTATATATAAAGGACAATTTCCGAATACTTATGAAGAAATCATTAAACTAAAGGGAATTGGTGAATATACTGCTGCAGCCATCGCTTCTTTTGCCTTTAAAGAGCCTAAAGCGGTAGTTGATGGAAATGTGTTTAGGTTATTGTCAAGGTTATTTAATATAAGCACAGCTATTAATACGGGTGCTGGGAAGAAAGAATTTACCCTATTGGCCAATCAAATAATTGATCCAGTAAAACCTGATTTGTTTAACCAAGCAATTATGGAATTTGGGGCAATGCAATGTAAACCCAAACCCATTTGCGAAACTTGTCCATTTCAATCAATGTGTTTGGCATATGAAATTCAAAACATCGACACGCTGCCGGTTAAATTAAATAAGTTAAAAATTAAGGAGCGCTATTTTCATTATTTTCATATTGAACATGATGGTGGTATTTATTTAAATAGAAGAATTGAAAAAGATATTTGGCAACATTTATATGAAATGCCATTAATTGAATCTACTTCAGAAATGACCGAAGAACAAATAATGCAAAGTGATGCATGGAAAAATATTTTTGCAGATGCTGCAATAACTATTCATCACATTTCAGATAATTTAAAACACATTTTAACACATCAAAGAATATTTGCAAAATTTTGGAAACTGAGTATTGGTCCTGAATGGCATCAAAATCAAGCATTATACCAATACGTTAAGGATGATGAATTAAAGATTTTTCCATTACCTAGGTTAATTGAACAGTACTTTCAAAAAAATACTTAACTTTATTTTTGTATTTAAATTATATAATATGTCAGGAGTAAACAAAGTAATTTTAGTTGGACATTTGGGCAAGGACCCAGAAGTTAGACATTTGGAAAATGGTGTAGCTGTAGCTTCGTTTTCTCTGGCAACAACCGAAACGTACACTAACAAAGCCGGAGAAAAATCTGAGCAGACGGAGTGGCACAACATTGTATTGTGGAGGGGATTGGCAGAGGTAGCGGAAAAGTACTTGAAAAAAGGAAAGCAGATTTATGTGGAGGGGAAAATAAGAACCCGTTCTTGGGACGACAAAGAAGGTATTAAGCGTTATACAACAGAAATTGTTGGAGACAGCTTTACCATGCTAGGTAAAAAAGAAGACGGAAGCAATTCAAATCCGATGAACCAAGCTACAAGCGCACCCGCTGTAGAAGATGAAATAGGTGACGGATTGCCATTTTAATGTTGAACAGATAATATTTTGGAAACAACAGCAGATCCTTATCCGAGTTTAGTAAGTGTAATTGGTCAGGTTCCCTATTTGGAACCCGGCCAATTATTTTTTTACATCATCACCATATTAATCCTAACATTTTTATTAGGCTTAATGAATGCGGCACATACTGCATTTGCATCAATAACTGAAGCGAATATTTTTCAGTTAAAAAAATCTGAAGAAGAACAGGATAAAAAATTACTTAACTTATTAGATAAGCCAGCAACACTAAAAGCAGCCATTATAATTGCGCAAACAATTTTAATCATTGGTATTTTAGCGATTACAATTTCATTGCTTGATAGAATAGTATTTTTTCCTCAGTACTTGTTAGCTGGAATAATTCTTAAAATATTTATAACAGCTATTTATCTTTTAGTAACCGCAATGTTTGTACCTGTTGTTTATGCACATAAGCATTATTTGCTAATTGCAAAAAAGTTAACAAGCACTATTCGATTTACCCAATGGGTCTTTAAACCCTTAATTCTATTGGTTTTGCTGTTTACAAAGGCGATCAACAAAACAATTCCTTCACCATTTAAATTTTCAGATAAAGATTTTGACCAGTTGTTGGACTCTGATTTAATAAACGAAGAAAGCGAAGAAGAACAAGTAATTTTAAAGGGTATAGCTAATTTTGGAAATATTTCTGTTAAGCAAATTATGCGAAACAGGATGGACATGGTTGCACTTGATTTTGAAATGACTTTTGAAGAAGTTTTTCAAAAAATTAAAGACACTCGATATTCTAGAATTCCAATTTTTGAAAAAAACTTGGATACCATAAAAGGAATCATTTTCATCAAAGACATTTTAATTTACCGAGAAGAAAAGAATTTTGATTGGAAAAAATTAATTCGTCCAGGTTTCTTTGTGCCTGAAAATAAAAAGATAGATGACCTATTGAAAGAGTTTAGGGCAAAGCATACACATATTGCAATTGTAGTAGATGAATATGGCGGAACCTCTGGCCTGGTTACGCTTGAAGACATACTTGAAGAGATTGTAGGTGATATTTCAGATGAATATGACGAAGCGGATGATGAATTGAGGTATTCAAAATTAGACGAAAACAATTATGTCTTTGATGGCAAAACGCCCATCAATGACTTTTGTAAAGTATTAGGAATTGAAGACGACACCTTTGATGAAGTTAGGGTTGAAGCAGATACCATCGGTGGCCTAGTACTAGCCATTGCAGGCAGGTTTTTATTTATCAGCGAAAAAGTAATTTATGAAAACTTTACTTTTACCATAGAGTCTGCAGATAGAAGAAGAGTTAAAAGAGTTAAAATTACCTTAAATAAATCTTTGTAATGTTTAAATTTCAAAAAGTATTTTTATTTGTTTTAGTTTTATTTTTAGCTGCTTGTAGTAGTGATTATGCTCCTAAGCCTAGGGGTTTTTTTCGCATTGATTTACCTAAAAAGAGTTACGAAAATTACAGCTCAGGATGCAACTATAGCTTCAAAATACCTACTTACGCAGCAGTTTGGAATGATAGTTCAGAACATACAAATCAGTGTTGGAAAAACGTAGTATTTCCAACCATTAATGGCAGAGTACATTTAAGTTATTACCCAGTTACTTCTCCAAAGTTATTGATTGAATTAATGGAGAATTCAAGAAAGTTAGCTTTTAAGCATACTGTAAAAGCGGATGGAATAGATGAAAGTAGAATTAATAATCCTAACCATCATGTGTATGGATTGTATTATGAAATATCTGGAAATACAGCATCTTCAATTCAATTTTTTGTAACAGATAGTTCGAAACATTTTTTAAGAGGTGCCTTATATTTTTATACCGAACCTCAAGCAGATTCATTGGCACCATTGATTCAATTTGTAAAAAAAGACATCGATGTAATGTTGGAATCTTTAGAATGGAAATAGGATTAAAAGTCTAAGCTCAAAGAAATATAGCTTACAGGGTTTTTGTTTACCATATTATTTTGTACTCCCCAAGCCATATCATATCGTATAAAATAACCTAAAACTCTAGATCGAATACCCCAGCCAAAACCACCAACAATAGGGTATTTGGGTTCTATTAAGGTTACTTTTACTGGTGAGCCTTGCACTTCTATTTTATTGATTCTATTTTCTCTACTAAAAGGATCTTTTCCTAACCAAGCAGCTCCAATATCAGCAAAAGGCATCACTTGAAAATTCTTGATAAAATCAGATTTGATGGGTCTATTTAAAATGTATGCAAAAACAGGAATTCTTAATTCAGCATTCGCAACTAAGAAATTATTTCCGTTTCTAATATTTTGATTAAAGCCTCTTAAATTTGTAGCAAGTGCCTGGTATTTATAATTTCTTGTTTTGTCAATTTGTATTCCATCATTAAATTTCGGTACAAACCAACTGTCAACACCACCTAAATAATACATCACTTTTTGATTGGCAATTGAACTAGAACCCGCTAAACGACCTGCAAAAATTATTTGTCTACTTAATTTTTGGTAATGTCTGAAGTCAAAACCTAGGTTGATCATTTTATTTTTTGCTTGATCAACATCTAAAAACTCTTCTATATAAAACTTGTACCTGCTGCCATTGTATAGGTTTAAGCCTTTGTTTATGGTATTATCAAACACATATTCAAAACGAAAACCAATATTGTTATTGTTATAGTTTGGAATATTTAATGCAAAGCTATCTGTTGCTAAAATAATTCGCTCATCTCTTCTATAAAACAAACTTCCCTTAATTGCACTTTGTTCGTTAAAAGGATACTTTAAAATACTTTTGAATTCGTAACTATTTGTTCTAATAGCTGCTACATCTTGGTAATCATCTCCACCTTGTTTGTAAAAAATAAATTGTTTATCAATTCTTTTTTTCAAATTTTCATAACTCAAAAAATATTCAGGAATGTTTAAATTACCAGATAACCTGAACCCACCAATGAATCGATAGTCTTCTAGTAAATCTGAAGTTCCTATTTTGATCAAAGCATTGATTGCTGAATTAATATAAATTGGTCCAACACCTGTGAACTGTTGGTAGCTATTACTAATTAAGCTATTGTCAACCTGACTCACCACATAACTAGTTGAAAAGCTTGGTAAATAGGGTATTGGAGCAGATTTTGAAAAATAATCATCTAAACTCTTTTCCTTTACGCTCTTTTTCTTCTTTTTTTCTGCGAGGTAAATAACCTGATTACCTGCTGCTGTTTGAATATTGACAGGATAAGTTTTATCTGTTTTATTTCTAGGAAATTCTGTTTGAAAAAAATAATCAGAACTGACAGGTAAATTAACTGCAGCAGAATCATTCATTGCTAAAAGTGAATCTTCTATTCTACTATTATTAATGGAATCGACTAAAGCGATAGAATCTGTTCTTTTTTGCGTATTTAGTTTTGCGATTAATTTGCCGAGTTGTATTCTTTTTTTAATTGCAAAAGTGGTCCAATTGCTGGTATCTGCATTTTCTTTTGTTGCAACTAAACCATATTTTAAATTATTAGTTAAAATAATATCTGTAATCACTCGGTTTTTCTTACTGATATCTTGTTTAATAATATTTCTATCGTAATTCGTGTTTGGATATATATTAAAGGAATCTTTGTAAACCACTATGGTGGTATCATAATAAAAGATAGTAGTGTCGTAACGGTACGCTACAGCGGAGTCTAGCGAAATAATGTTTCTATTTACAATTCCACTTTGATCTGTTAAGTATGCAATTTTATCTTTATCAAATTCAATTGGATTGTGTTCGTTGTCAAAGGGTGTTTTAACAATTCTCTTCAATGAATTTTTATTGTTTAATAAATCATATTGAAAAATATCATAATTATTAATGATAGGGTATGATTTAAAAATATTGTTGTTAAGCGTATCGGCTATTCTATTAGAACTAAAAACAAATTTATTAGACCTATCTACAAATCTTGGATTCAAATCATCGTACCAATCATTTGTTACTTGTTCGTCTCTTCTAGAATTGATATCAAAAATATATATATCAGATTGCCCATTTTTAACTGCAGATAAAATCCACTTTCTCCCATCTGCTGAATAATCTAAGTCTAGTACTTTTTCATATTTATACATTTTAACCAAGTAATTATCTTTAGCATCTGCTAAGTTTAACACTTGAATTTGTGGCATACTTTTATGTTCGTAGCTTATGGCTAGTAATAGACTGCTTGGATGCCAAACAAGCGTAACATCTTCATTTTCAGCAGTAAATGAAGCGCTTTTGATTCCGGTTTTAAAAACCTTTTTGGTCTTTTTAGTTTGTAAATCAACAACATAAACTTTTAGTTTTCCGCTTTTATTGAAAACGTAAGCCATTTTTTTACCATCAGGGCTATATTTAAATGAGCGATAATCGAGTGTTGTATTTCGCTTTTTATCTTTGTGTAAAATTTGTTTTGCAAGGTTTTCTTTTAAGCTATTTTTTTCTAAATCTTCATATTGTTTTTTATAAAAGCTTAGCCATGCTTCGCCTAACTCTTTAAAATCTAATCCAACAATATATATAAAACCATTTTCTGCATTTCTATTTACACGTGTCATGTAAATTATATTTGAAATGGAAGACGATCCGTAGTTGTCAACTATATATTTCCAAATGGAATGTCCGGCTGTTTTTGCATCTGAATTTGCAAGCCGATTGAATTTTTTATATCGACCATTTAGAATACCATCTTTTAAGGAATTGTCTAATTCGACATTCCATGGTTCGGCAATATATGATTTGAGCCCAGGAATAAACCAATCTGGAAGGGTTAGTAGCGTTGAGTTTGAGAGTTTTTCTTGAAAATTACCACCATATAATAATTCATTAATTAATACTTCTGCAATACCAGCTCTTATTTGTTTGTATAAAAGATTCGTATTGCCGTCGAAATAGATAAATAATTTATTGCCAACTATGGGCGTAGTACCACCTATGTTTTGTTGTTGATCAGTTACTAATCCAAGATTTGTTTGAACAAGATCTGTTAATTTATTGTAAGCTAATATTTCAATTCTACCAGCTAATTTGTAGTCTAATGTATTTTCAATTTCTTTTAAATTTTGTTCAGCAATTCTACCAACCATTGCGCCGAGTTCTTTACCTTCTTTATAATAGTAAGTATCGAAATGGGGTGAATGATAATAAAACCATTGAAAATCTTTGAATTGAACCCTGTTTTTACCAAAATCTGTTTGTGTTCCTTGCGCTTGTCCATAGCAGCGCTTGCCAGGGCTTAACCCTAACAATACAAAGCAAAAAAGCAAGCGAATTAGTAACTTCATTATATTAAAACAGGATATTCGAATTTAGTTATTTATTTACAGCTATCGAATAAAATATCTTATTTTTAACCTATAAAATACCGACATGTTTACGATCAAAGCTTTTACTTTTAACGCATTTCAAGAAAACACCTATTTACTATATAACGAAAATGCAGATGCCATCCTCATTGATCCTGGATGTTATGAACATGCAGAGCAATCTGAGCTAAAAGAATTTATCATTCAGAATGGATTAACGCTTAAGCGAATGATATTTACGCATGCGCATATTGACCATGTGTTAGGTGCCTCTTTTATTGAAAGAAATTTCGGTTTGGTTATGGAAATGCACGAGCTTGAACTACCTGTATGGAGCGCTATTCCAAGCTATGCGAGTAATTATGGTTTTGTATACCAAGCAGCTGATGAGCCACAAACGTTTTTAACTTTAAGTGATGAAATTATTTTAGGTACTGATAAATTAGAAATTATTTTTACGCCTGGACATTCACCTGGAAGCATATCTTTTTATTGTGCGGCGCAACAGTTCATAATTTCAGGAGATGTTTTGTTTTTTAAAAGTATTGGACGTACAGATTTAGCCGGCGGTAATTTTGAAACATTAATTCAATCTATCAAAGAGCAATTATTTACTTTACCAGCAGATACAAAAGTTTATGCTGGCCATGGTATTACTACTACAATTGGGCAAGAGCGCAGTCATAATCCATTTTTAAAATAAGATGAAAAGCGAACTATTTATTGCGAAGAGGTATTTATTTGCTAAGAAAACTACCAATGCCATTACATGGATTTCATGGATTTCCGTAATAGGTGTAACCATTGGTACTGCAGCGCTCTTCTTAATACTTAGTGTTTTTAATGGTTTTGAAGAATTGAATTTAATCTATGCAAAAAAGCTGAGCCCCGATTTAAAAATTATTCCTGCAGTTGGAACTAAATTCAATCAAAACAATATCGACACCAATCTTTTTAAAACACCCGAAGTAAAATATGTGGTCCAAGTTTTAGAAGACAATGTATTGTTAAAGTACGAACGCTCTCAATATTTTGCAAATATGAGAGGGGTAAGTAATAGTTTTTTAAAAGCGAATGAAATTGATTCTGTATTAAGAGCAGGTAGCTTTACATTAAATGAAGATGGGCAATCGTATGCTGTAATTGGTAAGGGAATTGAAAATGCATTAGGTATAGATGTATTACATCCTATTGAACAAATATTGGTACTTGCACCTAAGAGAAATGCGCCATTAAATTCATTAGACCCATCTAGCTCTTTGAATACTGCAGCCATTTATGCTGCTGGTATATTTTCTGTTCAACAAGAAATGGATGAACGTGTAATGTTTGTTCCCATTGAGTTTGCAGAAAAGTTATTGGAACAAGAAAATCAATTGAGCAGTTTAGATATTTATTTAAATGCAAATGTTGACATGGAAGTTTTTCAGCAAAACTTGCAGTCAAAACTGTCAGCAAAATTTATTGTTAAAAACAGGTTTCAATTAAATGAAGCACTTTATAAAGTTTTAAATACAGAAAGATGGGCTGTGTATTTAGTGCTTACCTTTATACTCATTATTGCAATTTGTAACATCATTGGTTCTGTAACGATGTTAATCATTGATAAGAAAAAAGACATTGCGGTTCTTAGAACATTAGGTGCAACAAAAAATCAAATTCAAAGAATATATTTCTACGAAGGAATGATGATTTCTTTATTAGGAACTTTTATTGGCTTGTTTTTAGGTGCCGGATTCGCTTTTTTACAAGCGAAATATCATCTTATTAGCATTTATTCTTCATCAGGAGCTTATTTACAAGCATACCCTGTGAAGATTATCTATACTGACTTTGTCTTGGTATTTGCAACGGTTTTTATCATTGCCTTTATTGCAAACTGGTTTAGTGCCAGACAAAGTAGAAATGCGAGTGAAAACTTAAGGTCTTCGATAGCAGAAAACTAAATTGCTTCTAAAATTTTTATAATTTCTTTGTGAAGATTTTCAATTGCTAATGGAATATTCCAATTGTCTTTATTTCTTTTTTCAACGAAATTAGAAATGCTTCTTATTTGAACACATGGAATGTTTTCTTTCATACAACAAAACAGAAAAGCTGCACCTTCCATGCTTTCTATCTGTGGATTATATAAGTTTTGTGTATTTAAAATACTCGCTAATTTACCATGTGCTTTATTTACGGTAATTGCGCTAACCTTTTGCAGATGGGATGTTTGGGCTGTTAATGTTGTGTTTTCGGGAACTAGTTCACCCCAAATAAATGGATGCTCTTTGGGCGCTTGTAAACCCAACTGAACAAAAGATAAAAATGCTTCATCATCTTCTGCACCCATTTCAGAAAACAAATCACTTTTGATTTCCACTACTTCTCCAATATTTAATTTTCTATCAAAGGCACCTGCAATTCCAATATTAATTACCAAATCAAAAGTTTCGTTAGTAAATAATTTAGCAAGTTGATAGGTTGTATTAACCATTCCTACTCCAGCAACTAAAAAACGTATTTGATGACGTTCATTTAATGCGTTTGAAAATTGATTTCTTAAGGGTTCAATTTCAAATTCGGTAGCTGCAACGATTAAAATTTTCATATACGAAATTACTAAATAGCTTGAAAACTAGTAAACAATTAGCAGATAACTATGTCTTTATATATATTTGTAATTCATAAGACTTTAAGATGGTTTATATTACTAGAAGAGAGCGTTTTAACGCAGCACACAAGTTATTTAGGGAAGATTGGTCACAAGAAGAAAACACAGCGATTTTTGGTAAATGTGCGAATCCTAATTGGCATGGGCATAATTACGAATTATTTGTAACCGTAAAAGGGAATATTAATCCAGATACAGGATTTGTTGTGGATTTAAAAGATCTTAGAGACATCATTAATAAAGAAGTGATTGATAAAATTGACCATTGCAATATTAATTTAGATGTTGATTTCATGAAAGGAAAATTAGCATCTACTGAAGTGTTAGCGGTAGAAATTTGGAAACAACTTTTACCACATATAGAAAAAGATGGTGTGAAATTACATGCTATTAAATTATATGAAACAGAAAATAATTTCGTAGAATATTTCGGATAGCATTAAAATGGAAGAGCAAAAAAAAGGGTATCAAAAAGTTGATCATTATAACGAAGAAATTACCAATGCATTAGCTGAGAGTTACCAAAATGTTTTGAAGGGAATTGGAGAGGATGTAAATAGAGAAGGAATCCTTAAAACACCTACTCGCGCTGCAAAAGCGATGCAATTTTTGACGCATGGTTATGATTTAAATCCAGCAGAAATTTTAAAATCGGCAATGTTTAAAGAAGACTATTCTCAAATGGTTATTGTCAAAGACATTGAAATATTTTCTTTATGTGAACATCATTTATTACCTTTTTTTGGTAAAGCTCACATTGCATACATTCCAAATGGACACATAGTTGGATTGAGTAAAATTCCTCGAGTGGTAGATGCCTTTGCTAGAAGATTACAAGTTCAAGAAAGATTGACTACTGAAATTAGAGATTGTATTCAAGATACTTTAAAACCATTAGGCGTTGCTGTCGTAATTGAATGCAAACATTTATGCATGAGCATGCGCGGTGTTCAAAAACAAAACTCAGTAACTACTACATCTGCATTTACAGGTGCTTTTGAAAATGAAAAAACCCGCTCGGAATTTATTCGATTAATTGGAGTAAGCTTGATTTAAATAGCTTATTCTGAGGCTTCAGAGCCAGAATCTTCATTTTTAGGCTTATTGATAGCATCAAATAGTTTCTCCATTTTAGAAACATATTCCATAGAGTCGTCTATAAAGAAATCAATGTTTGGAATAATTCGAACTTGATTTCTTATTTTTTCTCCTAATTTAAATCTGATTTCTCGGGCTTTGGAACGCAATTCATTTAATAACAACTCATTGTTTTCCGCATTGTATATACTTAGGTAAACTTTCGCAATTGAAAGATCTGGACTCATTCTTACCATGGTAATAGTAACAATTGAATTGCCATGAAATGACCAACCTTCTTTTTGTAAAATTTCACTTAATTCTTTTTGTATAACTCTTGCAAATTTTTGCTGACGTTTTGTTTCCATAATTTAAAATTTAAGTGCTCAAATTATCTTTTAGATAAAGCGCTAATTCATCCTTGTTCCACTTTTCTTCTAATTTGATCATGCTTGCAGCATCAGCAAATACAGGTGGTTTAGACTTCAATGTTAGCCTAATGTAATGATGATTAAAAACATCTAAAGCAATATGACACGGTTTAATGTCTCCAAATTCAATTGCTCTTTTTTTACTTCTTATATATAAATCCCAATCTGCTCCTTGAATTCTTTCGTCCCAATAGCCTAATAAATTTAAGGCCTTTCTGTTAAATATAACACTGTTGCCTACAAAACCTTCAACTACTTTATTTTTAAATTGACGATATCGCTTATTAGAAAATCGTTCCCAATTTCCATACATTAAGTAATGCATGGTGTTTAATAACTTTTTAGATTTTGGTAAAAACCCAGTTATGTTTTTAATTAATTTCCATCTCCTACCAAAGCTAAATGTTTTCCGTAAACTCTCTACTCTTTCAATGCCACAAACGGTAATCACATCTAACTGGTTTTTCTCCATGCTATCTAATATTTTTTGATCCCAATTTGGTGCAACAATGATGTCGTTATTTAGGAATGCAAAAATATCGTGCGAAGCAACCTTTATTCCTTGATTTTGGGTGTATGGATACGAATAATTAGCTTCATTAGCGATGACAGTCGCTCCTTTTGATAAAAAGAATTCCTTGCTGCCATCGGTAGAATGGTTGTCTATAATAATTAACTCAAATGGGTAATGCGTGTATTTTTTAAGGTTTTCCCAAAAAATTTCATTCATCTCCAATTGATTATGTATGGCAGTAATGATGCTTATCATAAGTTTTTCAATATACAAAGATAGTATTATTCTGATTACTGGATTTATACTAAATTGCAGTGTTTTTTCTATATCCCCTCAGGGAACAAAAACAGTTAATAATTTTAAAATGAAGATTTATTTTAAGCTACTTTCTTTTGCAAAACCTTTTAATCGTTTTGTACCCAAATATATTATTCTTGCTGTATTGGCGGTGATATTTGGTTTAGCAAATTTTACGCTTTTAATTCCTTTGTTAAATGTCATTTTTGAAAAAGTAAGCTTAACAACGGTCTTGGTTAAACCTAGCTTTGCCTTAAACCTTACCTACTTTAAAGAGATTTTCAATTATTATTTCGCCGATATATTTAATAGATATGGACAAATAGGGGCACTACAGTTTGTGTGTGCAGTTATTGTATTATCTGTATTCTTAGCCAATCTCTTTAAGTATTGGTCGCAAAGGGTTTTGACCTCTATGCGTACTTATGTGGTACAAAATATTCGTGCAGCTTTATTTATGAAAATAACTTCCTTGCATGTAGGTTATTTTCATAGTCAAAGAAAAGGAGATTTAATGTCGAGTTTATCTAATGATGTCAATGAAGTAGAAAATTCGGTTGTTAGTTCTGTTCAGGTAATATTTAGAGAACCATTGATGATCATTGGTTATATCGTATTGCTTTTTTCAATGTCTGTAAAACTCACTTTATTTACCTTATTGGTTTTGCCCATTTCCGGTGGTGTGATTGCATGGATATCTAGAAAACTAAGGAAAGAAGCAGAGCTTGGACAAAGTTTATTAGGTGAGATGCTTAGCATCATTGAAGAAACAATTTCTGGCATAAGAATTATCAAAGCATTTAATGCGCAGACTTATGTTAGAGAAAAATTCAATCATCAAAACAATAAATATAGAAGCGTATTGAAATCTATGTGGAATAAGAGAGAGTTAGCCTCTCCTATTTCAGAATTTTTAGGAATTGGAATTGTTGTATTGGTGATATTATATGGTGGTAAATTAGTGCTTCAAAATCAATCGGAATTAAACGCAAGTGAATTCATTACTTACATCATTTTATATTCACAAATATTAATTCCAGCAAAGAATATTTCAACTGCTATTACCAATATTCAAAGAGGTATTGCTTCTGGAGCACGTATATTTAGTGTATTAGAGACCGAGGTGGATATAAAAGAAGATGAAAATGCAATTGAAAAAACTAATTTAAAAACAGCAATTGAATTTAAAGATGTTAATTTCCAATATGCAGATGCCAAAGTTTTAAATCAAATCAATTTAACAGTTGAAGCTGGAAAAATGATTGCATTAGTTGGACAGTCGGGTGCAGGAAAATCAACCATGGCAGATTTATTGCCAAGATTTTATGATGTAACTTCTGGTAAAATTCTAATTGATGGAATTGACATTAAAAAAATTAAATTACAAGATTTAAATCAGTTAATGGGAATTGTTACACAAGAATCTATTTTGTTTAATGATACTATTTTTAACAATATTGCTTTTGGTAACCAACACGCCACAAGAGCAGATGTTATTGCAGCAGCAAAAATTGCTAATGCCGATGAATTCATTGTGAAATTAGCCGATGGATATGATACCAATATTGGAGATAGAGGCAGCAAACTGTCTGGAGGTCAGAAGCAAAGGCTATCAATTGCCCGTGCTGTTTTGAAGAATCCACCAATATTGATATTAGACGAAGCAACTTCTGCTTTAGATACTGAATCGGAAAAACTAGTGCAAGATGCGATTCAAAAATTAATGCAAAACAGAACATCTATTGTTATTGCACACAGACTTTCAACCATTCAACATGCAGATTTAATTGTTGTAATGCAAGACGGAAAAATTATTGAAAAAGGGAAACACAACGAATTAATTTCTTTAAATGGAACTTATAAGAAATTAACTGAAATGCAAAGTTTTCAATAATTAGTATAGAAAATTTTGATTAGGATAACGTGTTTCGTGTAGTGCTTTTACTTTATCGTAAATTAACTTTCTGAAATTTTCTAGGTTTGATTTATTCAATGCAGAAATAAATATAGCAGGTGTATTTGTTTTGCTAATCCAACTTTTTTCAAAATCTGCTATGGTCATTTCGCCATCTTCAGAATAAAATGCATCCACCTTATTAAATACCATAATCATTGGTTTATCTAGCGCTCCAAGGTCTTTCAGCGTTTCGTTTACCACGCTTATTTGCTCTTCAAAACTTGGATGTGAGATATCGACAACTTGCATTAAAATATCTGCTTCTTTTACTTCCGATAAAGTAGATTTAAAACACTCCACTAAATGATGGGGTAGTTTACGAATAAAACCAACGGTATCAGAAAGTAAAAATGGAAGATTTTCTATTACAACTTTTCGAACTGTTGTATCAAGTGTTGCAAATAATTTATTTTCAGCAAATACTTCAGACTTACTTAACATATTCATGATAGTAGATTTACCTACGTTGGTGTATCCTACTAATGCAACACGAATAAGTTCATTTCTATTTTTTCTTTGCGTTTCATTTTGCTTATCGATGATTTCTAATTTTTCTTTAAGCAATGTAATTTTTTGCAAAATTATGCGTCGGTCAGTTTCTATTTGAGATTCTCCTGGTCCACGCATACCAATACCCCCTTTTTGTCGCTCTAAATGCGTCCATAGGCGCTTTAAACGAGGCAACATATATTGACATTGGGCTAATTCTACTTGTGTTTTAGCTTGTGCTGATTGTGCACGTTTTGCAAAAATATCTAGGATTAAACTGCTGCGATCTAATACGCGACACTTTAATTCAAATTCAATATTCCTTAATTGCGATGGACTCAATTCGTCATCAAATACTACGATGTCAGCTTCTTCTGCTTTTACATATTCACAGATTTCTTCTAGCTTTCCTTTTCCAACATAAGTTCGAATATCGGGTCTTTGTACTTTTTGAGTAAATTGATGAATACAAATTCCACCTGCAGTTTCTACAAGAAATGCAAGTTCTCCTAAGTATTCTTTCTCTTGTTCTTCGGTTTCGTCTGGCGTAATTATTCCTACGAGCACTACTCGTTCTTGTGCTGCACTTGTTTGATAAAGTTGTTTAGCCATTAATTATTCTGCACGAAGCGATTTAACATAGGTTGCAACAGCATTGATTTCAATTTCAGATAATTGATCTTTAAATCCTGGCATTAAATTTCTACCATGTTTGATGATGCCGACTAAGCCTCTGTTTTCGCACATTGAAGCTGTTAAATTAGAAGCTCCATTGATGCCAGCTTTGCCGTCTTCCCCATGACATTTCAAACAATTATTGATATAAATGGCTTTACCATGTGCAAGTTCATTATAGTTTGCCGCAGCAGTATCTGTTACTATACCGTCTAAGTTTGCTTTTTTAAGCTTTACAGATTTTGTAGTAGATAAGAAATAGATATACACAAAAAAGAAAGCGGAGATTAATACCATCGCTTTGTTTTTTTTCTTAAAGCCAATGATACCTAAAACTAAAGAAACAATGGTTAAGGTTAATTTTAAATGGAACCATCCACCTATGGTTTTCATTCCAATTTGGCTAATTAGGTATATACCACTTACTAAAAATACAGTACTAATTACCATGCTGATAACTTTAGTGTATCCTTTGTATTTATCTAAAGCACTTGAATTATCGGTTACTAATAAAACAGATTTTACCAAATAGTCTAAAATAAACAAGATTGCACTAGCGGTGTGTATTGTTGTAATGATTGTCATTTTTTATGATTTTATATTTCATCAAATATAATCATAGAATCCATAAGGCTGAAATAAATAGTAGAAATTGTTAAATCTTAAAGAATTTAGTAGCTTTAAAACTGTTCAATTGAAAAAAAGATTTGCTTGTAATTCATATGAAAAAAATAATATTCCACAGTTTATTACTGTTAATCACTATTAGAGCGTCTGCTCAACAAACATTTCCAGTAAATGGTGTTGCGGATGTTAAAGCTAATAAATACGCACTTATTGATGCAAAGATTTACATTGACGCACATCACATTTTGCCTAAAGCAAGTATGTTAGTTGATGGAAATAAAATTGTCAATATTAATGAAAAGCTAACTATACCTGCAGGTTATATTATTATAAATTGTTCTGATAAAATAATATACCCTGGATTTATAGATAGTTATACAAGTTATGGTTTAGCTGAAAATAAAAATGAAGTAGGATCTGAAGACCCAATTTTTATCAGCACGAAAAATGGGCCTTATCATTGGAACGAAGCGGTAAAAAGTGAATATAATGCAATTGATCATTTTAGCGTAAACAATTCGGACCCTGCAGATTTAAGATCACAAGGATTTACCGTTGTCAATACTTTAAAAAAAGACGGTATTTTTAGGGGTACTACTGCTTTGGTTTCTTTAGCATCTGAAAGAGACAATTTACTTATTATCTCTGCACATTCGGCTACTGGCTTATCTTTTAGAAAGGGCAGTTCTAAACAAGACTTCCCTTCATCTTTAATGGGAAGCATTGCATTAATTAGACAAAGTTATTACGATGCAAAATGGTTAAAAGAAAATAAAAATAAAGTGGAGTTTAATCAATCTTTAAATGCAATCAATGAGCAAGCTAGTTTATTGAAAATATTTGAAGTAACAGATGTGCACGATATTTTTAGAGCGCAAAAAATTGCAAATGAATTTAAACTCAATTATATTTTTAAAGGTTCGGGTAATGAATATCAAAGAATCAATGAATTGAAAAAAATTAATCCCACTATAATTGTAGGATTAAATTTTCCTAAAATATTTGATGTAGAAGATTACCTTGATGCTCAAAATATTTCTTTAGCAGAATTAAAAAACTGGGAATTAGCTCCTACAAATGCTGCGGCTTTAGATAAAGCACACATTAAATTTATGCTAAGTACAACAGACCTTAAAAAGCCTACAGACTTTTTAAAAAGTCTCCGAATAGCTGTTAAAAATGGACTTTCGGAAGAATCTGCTTTAGCCGCTTTAACAGAAACGCCAGCAAATGTATTGGGTGTATCTGATCAAATTGGAAGTTTAAAAAATGGCATGCGTGCAAATTTCATTGTTTGTAATGGAAATATTTTTTCAGAAGAATCAGCTGAAATTTTAACTACTTGGATTGATGGAAATGCATATACTGTTACAAATGTAAACACAACTGATATTAGAGGCACCTATCAATTAAATAAAAATGATATTGGATTAAAAGAAATTAAAATTAAAGGTGACCTTAATGATTTTACAGCTGAAGGCATGAAAGCTGATAGCAGCATTTTAACTTTAAATTTTAATTATTTTGAGAAACAAGCAACCATAATTTTTGATCCGAGTACAGATTCTTTAAACAAAGGAAAGTATAGACTTAGTGGAACTTTTGTAAATGATCAATTAATAGGGCTAGGAAGTTATGCAGATGGGAAACAATTTAATTGGTCAGCTAAAAAAACAAAGTCTTCCGAAAAAATTGATTTAGAGAATGTTAAGCCAGCTGCTGTAGATTTAAAATTGGGTACCGTTATTTATCCATTTAGTGCTTATGGTACTAGTAATGTTTTAATGCCAGAACAAATTGTCATTAAAAATGCTACTGTTTGGACCAATGAATCTCCAGCAGTATTATTAAATACAGATGTGTTAATCAATGATGGAAAAATAATTCAAATAGGAAAAAACATTTCAGCGGCAAAAGCTAAAGTAATAGATGGAACAGGTAAATATTTAACTTCTGGAATTATAGACGAGCATTCGCATATTGCCATTTCTAGAGGTGTAAATGAAGGAACACAAAGTAATACAGCTGAAGTAAGTATTGGAGATGCTTTAGACCCAGATGATATTAATATTTATAGACAATTAGCGGGTGGCGTTACTACATCACAATTGCTACACGGTTCGGCTAATCCAATAGGCGGTCAAAGCGCATTGATAAAATTAAGATGGGGTAAAACAGCTGAAGAATTAAAATTTGAAGGAGCAAGTTCATTTATCAAATTTGCACTGGGTGAAAATGTGAAACAAAGTAATTGGGGAGATAGACAACAAACCAGATTTCCGCAAACCCGCATGGGTGTTGAGCAAGTTTATGTTGATGCATTTACCAGAGCAAAAGAATATGAATTAGAAAAGTATAATTATACTAAACTAAATAGTTCACAAAGAGCTAAAGTTATTTCACCACGTTTTGATTTAGAAATGGAAACGATGGTTGAAATATTAAATAAGAAAAGATTTATTACGTGTCATTCATATGTTCAGTCTGAAATAAATATGTTGATGCATGTTGCAGATTCATTTCATTTTAAAGTAAATACTTTTACACATATTTTAGAAGGTTACAAGGTAGCAGATAAAATGAAAGCACACGGTGTTAATGCATCTACTTTTGCAGATTGGTGGGCTTACAAATATGAAGTAATGGATGCTATTCCATTCAATGCCGCTATACTTACTAAAGTAGGTGTGAATACAGGGATCAATTCTGATGATGCGGAAATGGCAAGGAGACTTAACCAAGAAGCCGCAAAAGCCATTAAATACGGTAATTTGACAGAAACAGAAGCTTGGAAGTTGGTGACCTTAAATCCTGCTAAAATGTTACACATAGACCATCGTGTAGGTAGTATTAAAGTAGGTAAAGATGCCGATGTGGTATTATGGAATGCAAACCCATTGTCAATTTATGCAAAACCTGAAAAGACAATTATAGATGGGGTTGTTTATTTTGATGCAGAAAGAGATTTACAATTAAGACTAGACATTGCTAAAGAAAGAGAAAGAATTATTCAAAAAATGTTAGATCTTAAAAAATTAGGAATGCCAACTCAAAAAGCTGTTGCGAAAGAAAAAAAATTATATCACTGTGATGACATGGAAAATGAAATGTCAAATTAATTTTAGAAAGATGAAAAGAACGTTATTAATTTTTGCAATGTGTATGGTTAATTATGCATTTGCGCAGCAATCTGATAATATTATATTCTCTGGAGCTACTATACACGTTGGGAATGGAGAGGTTATTGAAAACGGAATTTTACACGTTAAAAACGGAAAAATAGTTGCTATCCAAAATAATCAGACTGCTTATGTTAATGATAAAACCGCTTTAGTTGTTGATGTAAAAGGTAAAGAAATTTATCCAGGATTAATTGCACCATCAACGAGGTTGGGTTTGGAAGAAGTAGAAGCTGTTCGTGCAACCCTAGATTACAGAGAAGTTGGCGAGTTGAATCCAAACATTAGGTCATTGATTTCTTACAACACAGACTCTAAATTAATTCCAACGGTTAGAAGTAATGGTGTGCTTTCTGCAATGTCGGTACCAGAAGGTGGAGTTATAACAGGTACAAGCTCTTTAATGAAATTAGCCGGATGGAATTGGGAAGATGCCGTTTATAAAGCAGACTTAGGCATTCATTTAAATTGGCCAAGTATGCGTATATACAGCGCTTCATGGGCTCCATCGGCAGAAGAACAAAGAGAAAATACAGCAAAAAATTATACAGCAATAATTAATTTCTTTAAAGAAGCTAAAGCATATTCTGAATTAAAAAACACTAAAAATGTTAATTTAAAATATGAAGCCATGAGCGCTTTATTTACAGGAGATAAAAAGTTATTTATAGCTGCGGACTTTTCGAAAGATATTATCTCTGCTGTGAATTTTGCAAAAGAATTTGGAATCACTCCAGTAATTATTGGCGGTAGAGATGCACATTTAATCACACCTTTTTTAAAGGAAAATAATATTTCTATTATTTTAGAAAAGGCGCACTCACTTCCATCTAGAGATGATGACGACATAGATTTACCATATAAAAAAGCAGCTATTTTATATCAGGCAGGTATTAATTATTGTATTGCAATTGAAGGCAGTTGGCAGCAACGTAATTTAGCTTTTGAGGCTGGAACTACTGCTGCATATGGTGTTCCAAGAGAAATGGCTTTGCGTTCGGTTAGTTTATCAGCAGCAGAAATTTTAGGAGTAGATAAATCATTGGGTAGTTTAACTGTTGGAAAAGATGCAACTTTTGTAATTTCTTCTGGAGACCTATTAGACATGAAATACGCTAAAGTAGAAGGCGCATGGATACAAGGAATTGAGGTCAATCTTAGAAATAACCAAGACGAACTCAACGAAAAATATTTAAAGAAATATGGAATTGCTAAATAAAAAAAGGCCTCTAATTAGAGGCCTTTTTTTATTCTATTAATTTTATTTCTTCTACTTGCAATATTTCTTTAGTTAAATTGTTTTGTACAAACGCAACAATATAACAGTGTTTCTGATTGTATTTTGCACTTATAGTTGTATTGAATGACATAGATATTGTTTGGCCTACAGATTTAATTGAACCGCTCAAACGATCGCCCCATGTACCATTCAAGCTTTTTCTTAGCACATGCCTATGGGCAAAATTTGGAATGTCTTCAGGTATATGTCCATACCATTTTTGCCAATTGATCACACTATCTTCCACTAGGTAAACCACTAATTGTTGATTGATATTTCCCTTTGTTAAATATTCTACTTCTACATCAAGACTTAAACTTCTACTTAGGGTATCGTAATTTTTAGACAAATTTAAATTAACAGCAGCTTCTTTATTTAATTCCATTGCGACACTTGATGCCCACTCTGTATAATTTAATAATCTATTAGAATAGATACTGTAGTCGCCATCTTTTGCTTGTCTATTTACCATTCCTTTAGGTAAACCTGCTGTTTCAATAGAGAAAAATTGATCTAATTCATCACCAACTGGAGTTTTAAAATTATAGCTGAACTTACCCGATTTGTTAGTATCCGCAAAGAAGCTACAATGAGTGGCAACAACTATTACACGTCCTTTGTAAATAGAGTCTAATTTTGCTGCTTCTAAACCACCATTTGGGCAATTTCCACATTCGTGACCTGTAAAATCTTCTAATAAAATTTTACGACCACCTTCTGTAACATTTACATCTTCGGTATATGGTCCAGTAATTTCATCGCAAGCTGAAATGGCAAAAACGAATAAAAAAGAGTAAACCAATAAAATTATATTTTTCATTTTCATTGAATTAAAAAGTACTACTGATTGATAAAGATAAGCCGTATGATGCAGGTATTAACCTACAAACGCCACCTACACATAAATAACCTTCACGTTGTTTTCCATAACCAAGTATAAATCTTGTTGCATTTTTTGTGTAACCAAAACTGCCACTAAAATAGTGTGCACGCTTTTCTTCTTTTGCATTTCCATAATTATATTGATCTAATGCAGCAAAGAACCAATGTGGTGAAACAGTATATTCTGCTAATGCTACAGCCCAATCACCAAAATCTTGTTTTGTTCTTAAACTTTGTAATTCTGCGCGAAATGTATTTTTACTGTTGATTTTATATTGAGTTTCAAAAACAGCAATGTGTGCATATACCGTTCCGTAACCAGAAACGTTTTGTACTTTATCTTTATTGAAAACTTGATACATATAGGTATATGTAGTTTTCAATTTTGGACTTATTTTTTTAACGACTTCTAAGTTAAGATCTCTGTATAACAATGTTTTCCCTTTAGACCAAAACTTTGCAGTGTATCCTTGCTCATTACTTGTTTGTGTAGTATCTAAATTAGTCGCATTTGAAAAATTGAAAGTAACCAATGTGCCGTATTTACCTCCTAATTTTGATCCTTTTTTGAAATTATAGGATACTTCAAATTGTTCACCCATTTCTCCTAAAGGCTGTGTTGCATATGGATAAAATGCAGGAAGTGCATAGGTATGTTGTTTACTTATTGCAGGTAAAAAGCTTAAAGTTAAATTATTTACATCTGCATTTCTATCAGATCGAAAATCCATATTGTCAACTCTTTTTGCAGATGCAGACAAACTAAAACCTTTAACAGAATAATTAGCACTTAAAAACAATGCTTCTCCTCTTTTATAAATAAATCCATTGGTTAAACTAGGGTCATTAATTTTGTTTGCATATTCTGTGTAAAAATTAAATTTATCAGAAATGAAATTGAACCTTCCTGAAAAGGCAGCAACATTTTCAGGTAATATTCTTATGGGGTCGTTATCTGCTTGATATTTACCAACCATACTCCCTCCTAAGATATAAGTATAGCGTGCATTTGCTGGATTAAACTCAGGTAAAAAGTTGCTAAAAATTTCATTTAAATTAAATTCAGCATCTAATCCTCTTACAATTCCTTCTCCTTTTGCAAAGTAAAAACGCTGTTTACCAACTATACCTTTTAGGTATACTCCATTTGTTGGTTTGTATTTTACCCTAATACCATCCATTGCATTATCTATTCCTAAACCACGTTCTTCATAACTTCTGAAAATTAATCCGGAACCAAATTGTTCGTAAAAATTACCAATGGTAAATTCTAAATCATCATTTGTATATGTTGCATAACGGTAAGTAATATCACTTCCATTATACCTAGGGTCAAACCCTAATAAGGCTTTCTCATAAGACTCATAGCGTATACCTGCTTTGAAATTCCCTTTTATGAAATTTAAGTTTGCAAAACTATTCATGCGTATTTTTTCGTTAACAGCTTTTGCACCAATAGTAGAGTCTACTAAATAGTTTTGAGCCATCATTTGAAAATTCCCATGAATTTCGCCTGAACTTAATTTATTGTTTTCTTGTGCAGTTATTTTATTATTAACTAATAAAATGATTGCTAGCACATAAAATATTTTTTTCATATTATTTATTTTACAGCATTAGCCTTAACGCTTTCTAATAATTTTTCATACAATTCGTTTTCATCACCTGGTGCGTAACCTGCATGTTGAAATATAATTTCACCTTTTCCATTGATTAAAAATGTATGGGGAATATCTCCAACATTCATTGCACGCTTTAAGTCTGCATTAGGATCTAATAGTATTTGATACTCCCATCCACGTGCATTTACAAAAGGCTTAACCCTTGCAGAGTTTCTAGCATCGTCAATTGAAACCGCATAAATTTTAACTCCAGTTGTTTTTTGCCAGTCTTCATAAAGATCAGAGATAGCTGTTAATTCTTGCACACATGGTTTACACCAAGTAGCCCAGAAATCAATTATGATTGGTTGTCCATTATTATTAATGCTTGCTGTATTGAATGTTGCACCATCAATTGTTTTTACATTTACTGCAGGTAATTTATCTTGTGCGTTTACACTTAATACGGTACAGATAAATAAAAAGAGAAGGGTTATTTTATTTGCTTTCATTGTTTTGTTTTTTGCTAATTTAATGAAATATCAGCTTATTAAAATAAAAAAACAGCCAGTAATAAT